>JANMKB010000231.1:0-2411 GCA_031371805.1 Blastocatellia bacterium
ATTGACAGCGCCAGAAAACTCAAACTGATGAGGCCTGATTTGTGCAGCGCGGGCGATGGTTGCGCCAATAAAGCCAGCCCTTTAATAACCAGTCCCGCAGCAAAACTTGCAGTCAGTACGGCGAGCAAATCAAAGTGACTGTACAATCGCTCGTAAGTTAAAAAAATCGCCAACATCACCCCGGCTTTGAGCGCGAGCGAAGTGGTTTGATTTGGATTAAGGTCAAACAGCAGAATCACGCCAACGACATAAAGCAAAATTCGCGCTAAGTATTTTGTCCTGACTGAAGCAAAGAGCAGCGGCGCGATGAAGCCAAAGACCAGTAACAGGTAATAGCTGGTCATTGTGTTGAGCACAGCCGCCTCAGAAATTGCCCCCAGCGCTGGCAACCGTGAAGCAAACAGATCGTCTTTACTTGTTGCCTCAACCGGCACTGTCTGGAGTTTGCCAATGACGGAAATCAGAAAGGGAAGCGCCGCGATGAAGCCGCCCACTAACAATCCGGCAGTGAGAGTTGCCGCGACTGACCGATTAAAAAATTGCCCGCGTAAAAGCGCCGCGAAAACTGCCTCTCGACCTGTCAGGTTTTTAACGCTGATGGCCTCGCCCGAGGCCCAGAATCCGGTCATCAGCAAAGTAATTCCCAGGCTGATCAAAACAAATAAAATGTACGGAACGACGGTCAGGATAAGCCGATTCGTAGTGTCGCCATAGATTCCACCAGCGAGATCATCCAGGGTTCCGGTCAGATAATTACTGATTATTTGCAGGATAAAGACGACGACAAAAAAGATGAGCGCAGCGAGGTGGTCAATTTCTTTCCGCCTGATCCCCAGAAAATAAAATACCAGGGCGGCAAGGACACACAGGACATTCAAAATAAATTTCAGGGAACCCACCAGCGCGAAAGATGCCAGGTCGCGCCGGGTCAATTCCTCTTGAAAAGAGCCGGGCAGGTTTCGTTCAAGGTTGAATTCTTTTAATCCCGCTCCGTTGACCAGGGCTTCGACATTGAATTTCAGCGCCCGATCATGGGGTGAAACATAACTCCAGATAAATTTTCTGACGCCTTTTTCCGGCTCTGAATCAGCCACGAAAGTAAATAAATTTCGATTAGTACCTAAAATCTCTGCCACTATTTTTTCTGCCGCTTCTCTGGAGGGAGCCGGAGCGATCTCCGTTGCATCTTTCGGTTGTGACTTCCCACTATCAAAGCGGAGCAGTTGTCCCTGTGCGCTGAAATCGAAAATAAACCTTTGCTGACCATCGGGAGAAAGGAGTTGAACTCTGGTTTTCAGAGGCGAGAGCAGCGCCAGTTCAAAGGCGGAGAAATTCGTGCGTGTAACCAGATACCGCTCGAAGTTTCGTTCGCGATTGACCTCGGCGGTGGCGCTCCACTTGGTTGTCTCAAGGAGGTATTGCGAAGCAATGTTTCTGGCTTTGGCGATCAGTTGCGGGCGCTCAAGTTCGTATCCCCATTTTGATGAAGGATCGTACCTGGAAAATAGGAGCGGAAGGGTCGCGTAACCAACGATTGCCAGCGCGATGATGATGAACCACTGACGTTTGTTCATGCGCTTTCTCCCGCCGAATTTTTTAGCTGAATCACGACAGCCGTTAGATCGTCGGAGATAACGGCGGCGTGTTTCGCGCTTTCATGCAAAGCTGAAAGCAGCGAATCCTGTAACTGATAATTGGAATTTGGTGCAGTCCTGATAATTTTCCAAAACGCGGTTCCTGCTTTTGCATCTTTTGCGCTGATCAGTTTTTCTGCCCCATCAGCCAGTAATGAAACCAAATCACCGGGCTGGAGATAATAAAGGCCTTCGGTGACAGTGAAATTATTTTCGTGCGTCAGATTGAAAGTGATTTTGCTTTCTTCACCTGGACGGGAACCTTGCGCCGCCGTTTCTCGATTGATCCAGGGACGCGGAAAGTCGCCGGTTCCGGCATAACGTAACGTGTGATCGCTGGGATCAATCACGGCGTAAATAAAACCCAGACCTTCCTCGTGTGCCATTGTTTTGGCCAGTTGCGTTTTCAGACTGCGGACGACTTCGGTGGGCGAATTATCGTTGCGCGAATCGTTTTTAATACGCGGCATCAAATACCCTTTGGCAAAGGCAATCGTGAGCGCCGAAGCCAGCCCCTTGCCACCCCCTTCCGCCATAAAAATCCCAAGTTTTTCCGACTCCAGTGCAAACAAATCATAAAAATCGCCACCGACTTCATGCGCTGGAACGCAGGTTGCCGCGATAGCAAGTTGCCGAATTTCGGGCAAGTGTTCCGGTAATAATCTGATTTGTGCTTCCCGTGCGGCGGATACTTCCGCCTGCAATGATAATCGTTCGGCAAGGTTACTGGCGTAAAGTGGGCGCACCTGATCTTCGTGATAAATTCGCCCCTGGAAA
>JANMKB010000269.1:0-3393 GCA_031371805.1 Blastocatellia bacterium
ACGGGTGGAAAAGAGCGGCTTCAAAGTGGCAGAAATTGCGCAATTGGGAATGCCTGCGGGTAACACTGTCAGCGCCAATACCACACTGACCGTAGGTGCAGTGAGCGAAACTGTCGAAATCGCTTCCTCGTTATCGTCCCAGGTGCAAACCGAGAATGCCAAAGCGAGTTCGCAGGTCGCGGGAAAGCAGATTGATCAATTGCCGCTGGTGGTCAGCGGCACCATGCGCAGTGCGTTTGATCTGGCCCTGCTCACGCCTGAAGCCAAACCAATCGGACTCGGTGGGACAGCAGGCGTCGGCGGTGCGGGTTACAATTCAGAATTTTCAATCGGCGGCGGACAGGGCGGAGCGTGGGGCGTAACGCTGGATGGCGCTTCTTCAGGAACCAGCCGTTTTGGTTCGACCGAATGGGCGAGTATGAATACGCCTTCGATTGACGCGATTACGGAATTTTCTGTCGACACCAACGGCTTCAAAGCTGAATCAGGCCGCGCACAAGGCGGTAGTATTAACTTCTCTTCCAAGTCCGGCACTAATCAATATCACGGTACGGCGTATGAGTATTTACGCAACAATTATTTTGACGCACGCAATTACTTTGAAGACAACGGCGGCGATTTGGATGGCAATGGACGTGTCAAACCTCGCACCAAAAGCATTCTGAAACAACATGATTTCGGTGGCTCGTTCGGCGGCCCGGTACGAATTCCGTGGCTATACAACGGCACTAACAAAACGTTCTTCTTTGCCTCCGGTGAATGGTTTCGAAACCGGGCAGGTGCGCCAGGGTTTGTCACTTCTGTGCCAACCCCGGAAATGTATCAGGGCGATTTCCGCCGCTGGGTTGATACCAATGGTAACGTCCTGAAGATTTACGATCCTGCCACAACCAGAGCAAATCCGGCGTATGATTCGACAAAATCGGTGAGCGAAGGAAACCCGCGCTTTATCCGCGATCAGATTTCCTGCAATGGCGTTTTGAATGTCATCTGCTCTAATCGCATTGACCCGTTGGCGGCAAAATACATCCAGTATGCCGGACAAACAGCATTCCCAAATGCTGCCGGGGCTGCGGGTACATTTGGCTATGTTAACCAAAACTACAAAAGCCTGACGGGTAGTCAACAGGCTCCGTGGACAAAATATAGCATCAAGCTTGACCACAATTTTTCTGAGAAACACAAAATAAGTGGACTGTTCAATTACGCGCTCAGCGAAGTGATCCCCGGCGCGGATGGCCCGCCAGGGCTGCCACTCTCCATCGGCACATTTCGCTTCACGAATCAGGACAGCTACACCTATCGCACCAACTACACGTGGACGGTCACTCCAACCGTCGTGAATTATTTATATGGTGGGATCAACTGGTGGAAGCAGCTCAACTACACACCTAATATCGGAGGCGGATGGAAGAACAAAGGCATTTGTCTACCTGGTACGTTTGATTGTGACTTCAATTTGCTGAGCCTGGAATTTCAGAGTGACAGCTATGGCACGTGGGGCGGTTCCGCCGGAGACGGTTCGGAAAATCCGACCTTTACGCTCGGTGATGATCTGACGGTCATCAAAGGTCGCCACACGCTCAAAGGCGGATACCTGTTTGAACGGTTGCATTACAACGGATTTGGGCGGCAATCGTTATCCGGTGTGATTCGCCCAAGCCGCCTGCAAACCAGCATTCCTGAAAGTAGCAGTTCCGCGCTGGGCGGTGGCAATGCGTTTGCCTCGTTCCTGCTTGGTCAGGTGCAAAGCGCACGCACAGAAAGTGACCGATTTGTACGCCAATACTGGCGCGGTCACGCCGCCTATATTCAGGACGATTGGAAGGTCAATCAGAAACTCACTATCAACGTTGGACTGAGATATGACACAACCTTGCCACCGCTGGAACGCGATGACAAATGGAGCGACTTTGATCCATATCTGACCAACCCGGCGACCGGAACTTTAGGCGCGTTGCGATTCGCAGGCACCGGCCCGGGACGCGTCGGCAAGCGCACTTTGGTGGAAGGCTGGTACAAAGGCTTTGGGCCGCGTTTCAGCTTTGCTTATAGCCCTGACCAAAAAACCGTAGTCAGAGCCGGCATCGGGCGTACTTTTGGTTTCGTCCGCACTACCAATGGCAGTACGCACTTTGACGGCGCAATCACCCAGTGGGACATCAGTTCACCGGATGGTATCAATACGCTGTTTCCGCTGAATGTTGGTTTTACCGGAGCCAATGCCGCACCGCAACCACCAAGCACCAATCCGGCGTATGTCAACAACGGAGGAGTTCCGTGGTGGCAAAATGGTGAGGTTTCCCGCTTGCCGGAAAACTGGAACTGGACACTGTCCGTACAACGGGAGCTGCCGGGCAAGATTTTGGTGGAGGCGTCTTACAACGCCAGCATCGGCGTTCACCTGATTGCGGGCTTGCTCAATGTCAACCAAATCAACTCGAAATATGTCACCGATCCAAAAATCCAGCCGTTGCTAAGCAGCCGGATTGACTCTACAGCGGTCATCGCAGCAGGTTTCACTAAACCCTATGCGACCTACGGTAATAACCTGTCTCTGAGCCGTTCATTGACGCCGTTTCCACAATATACGGACATCAATACCGGCGGTGGCAATGGTGATCGCAGTGGACATTCCACGTATCACGCGCTGGTGTTGAAGATGGAACGTCGTGTTACGAACGGAATGTATTTACAAGGTTCGTATGTGTTCTCGAAAATGCTCTCAAACACCGACCGGGTGGATGCCAGCGGTCGTGCGATGGATCAGTACAATCGTCAATGGGAAAAATCCATTGGCGAATTTGATTTACCGCACAATTTCAAATTCAGCTACATTTACGACATGCCGTTTGGCAACGGTCAAAAATGGAATTTAGGAAAAGCTGGAAATGCAATTCTGGGCGGATGGCGCTTTTCTGCGATTCACGTGTACACGAGTGGTCAGCCGATCCAGTTGACTGGCGGTGGCATCGGATTAGGCGGACGCAGCGCAGCCGTCGTTAAATCACTTGATAATTGGGTAGTAGACATTCCCGATAATTCCAATATTCGGGCAGCCAGCGGCTACACCAGTTATTTCGCCGGACTCTGCAACATTGCCGCTAATTGCAATGCCGCAGGAACCGCTGTAGTGAATTTGCCAACTGTCTTCGGACAAGCGCCACGCTTCAACGGACGCGCTCGACGAATGAACAATTTGAGTGAAAATGCATCCCTGCAAAAAGTTATATCTTTCACTGAACGATATAAATTGGACTTCCGCTGGGAATTATTCAATGTACTCAATCGCGTCGTTTTTGGCGCACCGAATAGCAATATCACGAGTACGACTTTTGGTCGTATTACGAATCAATTCAATAGTCCTCGTCAGATGCAATTTGGTCTGAAGTT
>JANMKB010000271.1:0-5795 GCA_031371805.1 Blastocatellia bacterium
TGAAGGCCCAGGGCCGAGCAAAATTCTGCGAGGTGGAGTTAAAGCCGGGATTACAGGTGCGTCATTCATAGTTATACAGTCCAGAGTAAAAATATAGAGATTTTTTCAACGCAAAGGGTCAAGGGGGCAAAGGTTCAAAGGTCACTTATCAACTACTACTCTTTGCCTCTTTGCGCTGAAATTTTTGTTCACTTCATTCCTTATCAACATTTCTTACCACATTTGTTCTTGACAAACAAAAACGCGGAAAACAATTTCCTCAATCGTTTTCCGCGTAGTGCGAATTATTTCTTCTTCCGGCTCTGGCTCAATGGTTCTCGGAACCATCCAGGCTGTGGACGTGGAAAGGTACGCTCTCGTTGCTCATTTCCCGATGCAGGCGCAGGAATTCGTTGGCGACGGGAAGCGCTGCCGGATCATCTTTCAAGTCTGCAAATATTTTCGCTTCTCTACCAGCTTCGTCGTTCAGTCCGAGCTTGCGAAACACAAGCATCAAATTGTAATGCGCTCCGGTGTCTTCGGGATCAATGCTGAGAATTTTTTCGTAACAATTCTGCGCTCCAACATAATCACGTTTGATTTTGCAAATCTCGCCGAGTTGTTGCCACGAAACACGATCACGCGGATAAGCCGTCAGTACGCGATTAAGATTGGCTTCGGCTTCTGCCAGCCTGCCAAATTTGACAAAGACGCGAGCCTGCTGAAAGGCAGCACGCATATTATTTGGGTTTGCCGTTAATACTTCAGCCAAAAACTTTGCCGCTTCGTCATAACGGTCAAGCTCAATCAAAGCCAATGCCCGATTGACCTTTGCCATTGGGCGATAGGGTTCGTCAAGCTCCGCCGCACGTCCAAAAATATCCGTCGCCAAAGCAAATTGCCGATTATCAAATAATGCGATGCCGTAATTATTCCAGCGCCGCCAATCGGGCATGACGCCTTTGGCCCCGGCAACAACCGGCGCAGCAATATTTTCACCAACGCGCACGGTGATTTCATTCGTGGCCATCGTGACCACCGGATAGTCAACCGATTTGCCCAGCGCATAATCCGAGAAGACACGCGTGAAGCGGCGATATTGTACACGGGCTTTCAAATGCAACGCTCCCTGATAATTTTTCGGCACAGTGAATTGATAACGCGCTACGTCCGAACGTCCCGATTGAATTTGATTATTCTGCGCAATGATTTTCGTTTTCCAGATGTGATGGATGTCGTTATAAGAGCCGTCTTCCTTCACCAGATAGCTTTTGTAATTATGTGCCGAATCTTCCAGGTAACCATTCGGTTTGAGAAATCCCGTGCGATAAAGCGGCTTGCCGTTGTCATCGCTCACTGAAAATTCAATCCACGCTTCATAAAAATCGCGTAGTTCCGGCGGGAACGAATGACCGATATTTTTGTTCGTAATCACAATATCAGCCGTCAACGCATCGCCCGCACTCAGCGTAAAATTGCTGTGATTGACGGGTGCAATCAGTTCATTAAAATTGTCGTTGTTACCATCGCCATTTTTTGCGGCTCGTTTGCGCAGCGCAAATATATCAATGCCCAGCGCGTCGTTTTCAAGAAACTTTTTCACCAGGTCAAGCTGGTCATTCCACTTATAAAAATAAGGAATCGCCGTGTTTGCCGCCGCCCAGTTATGCGCCACCAGCTTGCCATCTTTCGCCGCAATGTCGTACTTCACCGTCGGCTCTTTTTTCATGTGGCAGGAGTTGCAGGTTTCCTGATCGCGGACATAAAACGGGTGCGGCGATTCTTTGGAAAACGACGACATCTGATATTCGTCGCCGACCGCAAAGGCACGAATAAATTTGTAATCGTTGAGTTCCTGTGGGACTTGCGATTTATGACACGAAGCGCAAAATTCCTGCGTCTTCATCAGCGGTCGCATGATTGCGCGACGATGCGACGGCACATCATCCAGAATCTCCTGATCGCTCACATTCAATAATCGTGTGCCATCTTCTTTGACCAGCAAAGCAGGCTGCCCCATGACATATCCGCCAATGCCCTGCTTCGTCGCCTTTTCAATCGAATGACAGGCCATACAGGAAACGCCTTCTTCATCGAACGGGCGTTTGACTTTTGAATCTTTCGTCAACGCGCCGGTAAACAAAGCCGCCGGATTGTGGCAGGATTCGCAATGACGCGTAAATTCAATGCCGCGCTGGTTCGTCAGGTCTTTGACATTTTTTTGATAGAACGGCTCGCGGAAGGCGTTGCGATGCGCGGATTTTTGCCACTGCGCATGCGAGGCAGTGTGGCACTTTGCACAACGATTGGACGAAACAAAATATTCACCGGGAAGAAAAGTCCCGGTCGTGGTGGTCGCGTTGCTGGGGCTGAATGGATTGCTGCCAAATTTATAATCGTAATTCTTACTGATCTCTTCGTGGTATTTGATGATGTCGCGTTCGCGTTTTTCAGCCGCATTTTTCCCCGCAATGCCGCGCACATAAAGCGCTCCGGCGAGCAGAATAAAAACAACTGTGACCACTTGTCTCAAAATTTTGCGATCTGCAATTTTGCTTGTCATAATTGCCTTAATACTTGTCCGGTGCTCATCAAACATTCCACGTTTACTTTGCACCTTTTCCCTGCGTCACTGTCCACACGCGATCTACCGCATTGATTTTTACTATTTCACTCAGACCATCCGCCCATTTAATTTCGACCTTATCAACTTTCGCCGCGTCGCCTAATCCAAAATGCAGCGTCAGATCATTTTGCGAAGCATAACTGCCGCCACTAATCACATCAGCGCGCAACCGCAATTTGCCAATCGTCACATAAGCAATTGAGCCAATCGCATCACGTGGCGTTTTCTTCGCCACATCGCCTGCTAAGCGCAGTCCCAGCCAGTGCGCTTTGGTCTGTGCCACATTGCGCAACACGGTCGGCGCCGAGTTAAAATTATTCATCACGACATCAATTTTTCCATCACCATCCAAATCTCCGATTGCCAGACCGCGACTCACCCACGCGCCGGCCAGACCGCTGTTCGGCGCGGCGGCGACGCGCTCAAATTTGCCGTTGGCAAGATTGCGAAATAACAATGGTTGTTGCGCCAGGCTTGTGCCCCATTGGTATTTATCAACTGTTGGGTAAACGTGACCATTCGCGACGAAAATATCTTTCCAACCGTCGTTATCAAAATCGAGAAAATTTGTTCCCCAGCCAAGAAATGGAATCGTCGGTTCGCCGTGTCCAGCCGGAAAAGTTACATCCGTAAAATTGCCGTTGCCGTCGTTGTGGTACAGCGTATTCGAATCGTCAGAAAAATTTGTAATATAAACATCCAGTTTGCCGTCGTTATCATAATCGCCCAATCCCAGCCCCATCCCGGCTTGCTCGCGCCCGTTTTCATTCAGCGCCAGGCCTGATTCGTAACCTGAATCCCTGAAAGTTCCGTTGCCCTGATTGAGGTAAAATTGTTTTGGCGTCGAGTCATTCACTACCAGCAAATCAAGTTTGAGGTCGTCGCGCAAATGAGCAAAGGCGGACGAAAATCCGTAATAGCCCGCCGGATCGCTCACACCTGCTTTGACACTGACATCTTCAAATGTGCCGTCAGATTTTTGATGATAGAGCGTATCCTTTTCGCCCCTGAGTCCACGTGGGCCACACATCACAGACACGCCGCGAAACTGGCAGAAATTTTGGCCGACGCCGCCGTCTTTTGCCGCTTCGACCGGACTCGGCGGAGGCTTATCAAGGTCAAAAACAACATAGCCGGGCACGAATAAATCCAGGCGTCCATCGCCATCATAATCGCCCCAGGTTGCGCCCGTGCTCCAGGCATTACGCGCAACGCCCAGCTTTTCGGCCACGTCGGTAAACGTGCCATTGCCGTTGTTGTGATATAACCGTGCGACGCCAAAATTGCTGACAAAAATATCCGGGTGACCATCGTTGTCATAATCGCCCACCGCGACCCCCATGCCCCAGCGTTCGTTGGCGACACCAGCCTTGTCCGTGACATCTTCAAATTTAAAATTGCCGAGATTGTGATAGAGCGCGGCGCCGGGCGCTTTTTCCTGGCCGCGCAGGGCCGAAATCGTGGAGCCATTGACTAAATAAATATCTGGCAAGCCATCGCCGTCATAATCAAAAATCGCAACGCCGCCCGAAGGCGAATCAATAATATAATTCATTGCTGAATCGCCGGAACGATGCCTGAATTTGCCGACTTCAGTGCGTGCCGTTATGTCTTCAAACACAATCGGAGCTTTTGGATCAACAATCCCGACCGTGCGACACACCGTGTAATTTTGCGCGTTGCCCGTCGTGACTCCGCCCGGCGTGGCTTGCGAAAAAAGATGCAGCGGACAAGCTAAAAGCCAAAGCGCCAACACTATCAAATTAGTGCGAAGATGTTTGCCACTCATGAGTTAGTTACCGATTAAAAGCGACGAGAAAATTAAGCTTAGTCTCAGTGTTACGAAATATTGTAATCAATGTAGCAGGAAGGGCAAGAGCCTAGCACGGGCCAGGATAGTTGTCGTGGACTCGAAGTTGGAAGAAAAAACCAAACTTTAGTTAGAAGCAGGCGGGACGCCTACTGTACTTACAGGTAGGATAGGCGTCCCGCCTGTCCAATAAGGTTGAGTACAAATTCATCCCAAAAGACTTGCGGTCGCCAGTCTCTTCAGCAGGCGGGACGCCTACTATACATAAGTGAAATAAAAAATACGGGCAGCAGTTATCACAACCACTGCCCGCATTTTTTATTTTACTGCTAATTTATTTCGCAAACGTAAATCGGATGCCGGTTGACAGAAACGTGTCATTTTTCTTAATGCCTGGCAGGGGTGGATTGCTCAGATAACGGCTGCTGTAAGCCAGATTCCAGCTTAAATATTTGCTCAGCGCCGTGGACATTCCTGCATCAACATTGAGCCGAAATTCTCCTGTTTTAGTGAGGTTCGGATACAACGTCGCTTTTTCAAAAAACGACGTGCGACCATTCATTTTATAGCGCCACTCTTCGCCGACAAAACCTTCGATAGCATTGCGAGTCAGCGTCGTATAGGCAGGTTTGGGAACCAGTGTGGTTGGGGCTGGCGTGTTATCAAACGTTTCGTTGTTGTACGCGATGCCACCAAACAGATCAAAGGTGGAGCGTTCATTTTTGATGACGTTATAACCAAATCCGCCGCCTGCTACGAACCGCAAATCAAGCCGTAACAGTTCATCAAAATCAAAATTGGTAAATCCGAAAACATACGTGCGCGGCAAAAGATTCAAATCGTATTGAACGCCCGCCCGCTTCGCATTGGCAATCGTTTTCGAGGGCTTCACATTACGATCAGTAGCCGAAATCTGGCGATAAAAAACTGTGGTTTTATCGCGTCTCGTGGCGCGAGTTAAATCTAATCCAGCAGTTGTTGTTGCAGTTGAAGAGTTTCCCGAAGTGAAGGCGAGGCCAAAATCCGCGCTTCCGTTCCACAAATCCAGGACGCTGGGATTGGCATAACGATCCTGCTCTTTTTGCCACGCGGCCTGTTCATCGGCATTGCGCATCGTAGTGATGTCGCTCTTTGCCAACTCCACTTTGCCCGCGTCTTTGGTCGCCACTTCAACTTTGCTTTCTGCGGCGGTTAACTTACCGACAATCTTCTGTCCGCTTTTTGAAAAGACGTTGAGGCCCTGAGTGGAATCAACACCCTGCACGGCGTCCCAGTTGACGGTTACGGCTCCAGCATATTCAGTTTTGATAACAATAGTTTTTTCGTCTGATTTGACGATTGATCCGGTGAGGCGATCACCATTTTTTAATTTGATTGTGT
>JANMKB010000281.1:0-5992 GCA_031371805.1 Blastocatellia bacterium
GCGCGAATACGAGCTTCGATTTGGAGACGCTCGGACTGACGGGATTCCGCGTCGTCAATGACGGCAATCGCAAATTCACGCCGCGCGAAACAGGCGTACCGACAATTACGGTGAATGGTTTATCCACCTTGTCCGAACAGGATGGTGGAAACGGATTCGACTTCAATAATCTGCATCAAATTAATGACAATGTGACGTGGAGTCGCGGTGCGCACAGCATCAAGTTCGGCTTCGACTTTCGTAACGTTCGACTGTTTCGCGGAGCCGCGAATACGCCGCGCGGCAACCTGACTTTTAATGGTGATATTGCGGGAGTAGGCTTCGCCGCGTTCCTGCTGGGCTACCCAAGTTCGACCGGGACTCCTGAAGGTTTGCCGTTAACTGAAACGCGTCAAAATCGTGTCGCGGGATACATCACGGATGACTGGAAAGCTTCACGAAAACTGACGCTCAACATTGGTGTGCGCTGGGAATACAACACCGCCGCCATAGACATCAAAGGCTTGTGGCGCAGCCTCAGTCTGACCGAACGCACGAACGGATTGCCAACAGTGATTCCAAATATCGGCACGGAATACGCGTTTTATGAGCCCAGCAAAAAACAATTTTTGCCGCGCCTCGGCATTGCTTTTCGTCCAACAGACAATTGGGTGTTGCGCGGAGGATTCGGGATTTATTACAACGTGCATCAGTTGAATAACTATACGATTTTGAATTTGAATCCGCCGAAATCCGGCACGGCAAATTTTGCGAATTCAGCGACTGGCGGAAAAATTACGAACGCCACGACGCAACCAATTCTGACGTTTGCCGCGCCGTTTGGTGTCGTCAGTCAAACCAGCGCGACAGGCATCAACGCACTTGACCCGCTTAACAATCAACCGTATGTCGCGCAATGGAGTTTGGACGTGCAGCGCCGGTTGCCGTTCGATACCGTGTTGACGGTGGGCTACGTCGGCAACAAAGGTACGCACATTGATCAGACGATAGAATTGAACGCGCCTGCGCCTTCGATTTTGGCAAACCCCGGCGGACGCCGCCCGATCCCGTCATTCGCAGATGGTGTAGGTGGTCCGACGCGTGCGTTGAATCGTTTGCGCTGGCTGAGTTCGGATGGCAATTCGTGGTATCACGCCTTGCAGGTCAATGCACAGAAACGCTTCAGCACAGGCTTTTCGATGAATCTTTCATACACTTGGGGACGCGCGATGGGCGAAGGCTACGGGCGCAACGAAGCAGGCGGCGCGATTCCAAATTCGTATCAAAATCCCAAAGATCGCGCTTCCGAAAAAACGCGTTATGGATTTGATTTCCAGCACAGTATAGTTTTCAGCACACTCTATGAACTGCCAACAATTTCAGCGTTCAAAGACAACGCCGGAAAACATATTTTTGGCGGCTGGCAAGTGAACGGCATTATGGTTTTGCGCACCGGATTGCCTTTTTCTGTCACGCAAAATAACACGATCAATACGCTGGAAGGGCACGTGCGACCGGACTTGATCGGGGATCCAAAACTCGACAATCCCACGGTAGACAAATGGTACAACCCTGATGCGTATCGCGTCGTAACTTGTGCGCAGCCGGGCATCACCACCGGCAATGACCCTGTAGCAGTCGCAGCCGGTATTGCCCGCAACAGTTATCTGGCGCAGTTTTGTCATTACGGCAGCGCGGGTCACGCCGTGCTGGAAGGCCCCGGATTTAAGAACGTAGATTTTTCGTTGCTGAAAAATATTATGTTCAAGGAAAAAGTGAAGCTGCAATTCCGCACGGAAATTTTCAATATTTTCAACACGCCACAATTTGGAATTCCGGCGAACGGTTTGAATGGTGCTACGGCGTTCTTACCTGCCGCAGCGAACGGCGCGTTCCCGACACAAATCACTGCTTCACGCGGTCCCGGAGCGATTACCAGTTTGGTGGCGCCGATGCGGCAAATGCAATTTGGATTGAAGTTATTATTTTGAGAAGAAGAAAGCAGACAGGAAAAAAGGGACAGGAAAAACACTCTTACTTAAAGTTTAGCGTTCATTGCTAAATTCAAAGTAGGGAAAAATATATGTCAAGCTCTGATTTTTCCTGTCTGCTTACTTTTCTTTCTGCCCAAAGGAGAAAATTCGTGAAGCGAAACTATCTACTATTCTTGTTTCTGACGGGCTTGCTTCTTGCAATCGCTACTATATTTTTGCCTCGAAAAACCAATGCCGCCCCCGAAGAAATCAAAATTCTCCGTCACCGCGAAATTCCGATGCGCGATGGCGTGAAGCTTTACGGCGATGTTTACCTCCCTGCCGCCGCCGGAAAATATCCCACGCTTATCGTCCGCACACCTTACGGAGTGCAACGCGATGGCGCGCATGAATCTCTCATAAAATTTGCGCAACACGGCTATGCCGCAGTCATGAACGACGTGCGCGGACGCTATGAATCCGAAGGTAAATGGGAGCCGTTTCGCACTGAAGCCGAAGACGGCTACGACACAATTCAATGGGCGTCAAAGCAGGATTGGTCGAATGGCAAAGTTGCTACGCAAGGCGGTTCGTATCTGGGTCACGTGCAATGGGCGGCAGGAAAATTGCAACCGCCGAATTTAGTTGCGATGTTTCCGGCACTTGCTTCGACCAATATTTATCGGGATTGGATCACGCTGAACGGTGCGTGGCGGTTGTCGTTCAATTACGGCTGGGGCGTAGTGCGAATGCCGAACCGGATCATGCTCCCGCAATATTTTCACACTGAAAATTTTGCTCCGCCGGAATTGAAGTATGAAAAAATCCTGCCGCATTTGCCGTTAATGGATGGTGATTTGCAAAGCGCAGGTTACGCCGTACAGCATTATCGCGATTGGATTGCGCACCCTGATTACGACAGCTATTGGAAAAAAATCAGCGACGAAGAATCGTTCAATAAAATCAATGTTCCGGTGCATACCAGCGGCGGCTGGTTCGACATTTTTTTGCAAGGAACAATCAACGGATTCGTCGGCGTCCGCAAGCACGGAGCCAATGAAAATGTTCGCAAAAATTCGCGGATGATTATTGGTGCATGGGGACACGGGCCATCGCAAAAATACGGCGACGTAGATTTCGGAGCCGCGAATAATCGAGTGCAATTTGAAACCGAACTCAAATGGTTTGATCGCTACGTGAAAGGCATTGATAACGGATTAGATAAATTGCCGCCGGTAGAAATTTTTTATATGGGCGTCAATCAATGGCAGTACGAACAGGATTGGCCAATCCCCGGCACGAAATTTACGCCGTATTATTTGAGCAGTGACGGAGCAGCGAATACTGCCACAGGCAATGGACGCGTGAGTGAAAAAAATCCTGCTGGCGCTGCGAGTGATCAATATTCGTATGATCCAAATAATCCTGTACCGACGCTGGGCGGAAATAATTGTTGTGGGACTCCCACGTTAGCCGGGCCAAAAGATCAACGCCCGCTGGCGCAACGTGACGACATTCTGGTCTACTCCAGCGCAGCTTTTACGCAACCTATGGCAATTGCCGGCCCGGTAAAAATGAAGCTGTTCGCGGCAACTGACGGCCCCGATACAGATTGGGTAGTCAAGCTGATTGACGTTGCGCCGGATGGATTCGCGGTGAATATTTGCGAAGGAATTATGCGCGCCCGTTACCGCCGTAGTGTAGACAAACCGGAGTTACTCAAGCCAAATGAAGTTTACGAATACGACGTAGATATGGTCGGAACGGCGAATGTATTTTTACCCGGACATCGTTTGCGGGTTGACATCACCAGTTCACATTTTCCACAATTTGATCGCAATCCGAATACGGGCGAAGCGTTTGGCACTTCCGCCAAAATTCGCGTCGCCAAACAAACAATTTTTCATACGGCACAACGCGCATCACATATTTTGTTGCCCGTCGTACCGCTGCCCAAAAAAGCAAGTAGTCAAAATTAAAAGCAGGTGATTTATGCCCAATCGTCGAAATTTTTTGCAAACACTTTCCAGCCTTCCTTTTATCGGCGGAGTCTTCGGCGCATCCGCCATAGCCGCTCCGAACGGACACGATTATTTCAAGGAACTTGGCGTTCGAACCTTCATCAATGCTGCGGGAACGTACACGATGTTTACTGCTTCGTTGATGCGCCAGGAAGCGATGGACGCGATAAATTATTCGTCCAAATATTTTGTTTCGCTCAACGAATTGCACGACGCTGTCGGCAAGCGCATCGCGGAAATGGTGCACGCCGAAGCCGCGATGGTGACTTCGGGTGCAGCTTCGGCCTTGACGCTGGCTACGGCAGCGATCCTGACAAAAAAGAATCCTGAACACATCAAAAACCTTCCTGATTTAACTGGCATGAAAAGCGAAGTCATCATCCAAAAATCGCACCGCGTCGGATACGATCACGCGATTCGCAACTGCGGCGTGAAGATGATCGAAGTCGAAACGGTCGAAGAATTGGAACGCGCCATCAATGACACAACCGCGCTGATGTTTTTCTTTAATGACGCCGAACCCAAAGGGAAAATTAAAGCCGAAGAATTTGTCGCACTCGCCAAAAAACATAATTTGCCAACGCTGATAGACTGCGCCGCAGACGTGCCGCCGACTGAAAATTTGTGGAAGCACACGAAGCTGGGTTTCGACGCTGTAGCCTTTTCCGGCGGCAAGGGAATTCGCGGCCCACAAAGTGCAGGGCTTTTATTAGCGCGTAAAGAAATTATCGAAGCCGCGCGAATGTGCGCTCCTCCGAACGGCGACACCATCGGTCGCGGAATGAAAGTGAACAAAGAAGAATTGCTGGGAATGATGGTCGCGCTCGAAGCCTTTATCAAACGCGATGCCGACGCCGAATGGAAAGAATGGGAACGCCGCGCCAAAGTCGTGACCGCGAGCGTGACGGGAGTCAAAACTGTCACTACCGAAGTTTATGTGCCACCGATTGCTAATCATGTTCCGACGGTCAGGATTAAATGGGAGAAAGCTGCGTTGAAGCTGACTGCCGATGATGTGCGAAAGCAGTTGCGCGAGGGCAAACCAGCTCTGGAAATTGTCCCGTCATCTTCGCCAGCGGCTGATGCGATCCAGGAAATATCCATTGGCGTCTGGCAATTGCAACCTGGTGAGGTTGAGGTCGTAGCGAAACGATTGAAGGAAGTAATCAGGGTGGCTTGAGTTAATGTCCCCAAAATAAACTGTAAAAAAGAGCCGCTGAGAAATTTTGATTTTCTCAGCGGCTCTTTGCATTAAAAAATAAATTAGTTAAGCGTGAAATTGAAAGAAATTACGCCTGTAACTTTGACCGGTTTTCCGCTCAGAGCAGTGGGTGTGAAAACCCATTGTAGCGCCGCTTGTCGTGCCGCATCTCGCAGCGTCGGATGTCCGCTCAGCACTGAAGCATCCAGCACGCGCCCCGCTTCCGAAATCGTGATTTGTACCTGTACTATTCCTTGTGCCCTGATTGCTTTCGCCATTTGCGGATAAGGGGGCTGAATTCTGCTGATTGCTTTACCTGTTATAACTCCGGTTGAAAGGTTGACCATCTTCGGAGCTTCAGGCGTTGGCGCAGGTGTCGGCTCGACCTTTGGCGTTGGCTTGACCATAGGTGGCGGCGGCGGCTCGCTATTATCCGTGTTCAGATTGGCAATTAATCCAGGGCCAGCGTTTGGAGAATACTTACCGCCCGCTACGCCCACATCATAAATTTGAGCAGTAACTACTTTTGGTTTTGGCGTTACTGTCTTTGCGTCGGCTATATGGTCAGGGATGGCTGGTGTCGCAAAGTCTGGAGCAGGCTTAGCGACGACCACAGGCTTAGGCAGATTTTGTGGCGGCGCTTGTGGCACGGGTGGTGGCGCTAACAGGATCGCCGAATTAAATGCCTCCGCCGGAACCGGATCGAACCACATAATGGTAAGCACGAGGAGCGTAGTTAATGCGGCTCCATAAATCAGGCTGGTGAGTAAGAAAAACTTGCTCCGGCCTGCTGGTTTTTGCTTGGTTGATTCTACTAA
>JANMKB010000325.1:0-10715 GCA_031371805.1 Blastocatellia bacterium
GACTGGGATGAAAAAATGCCGCGCAATCTGCCGTTTGGCCCGGCGCTGGCAACCGCACAGGTTGAGTTAACTTTGAGCGGCGAACGCGTCTCCATTAATCAACCAGTCGAATATCGTTTTGCGGATAAATCCTTTGGCGAAATTCGGCGTGAACTTAAGGTCGCACCCGCTGTCACGCTCACGGTGCGCCAGTCTTTATTAGTGATTCCGGCAGGAGCGCAAAATCGCACTCGTGAAATTTCAATTGAGGTTACGCACAATGCCAGCCGAAAAACTGATGGAATAGTAAAGCTGGCAGCGCCCGAAGGCTGGAAAATTGAAGCCGACAATCCGCCCTTAGCTTTCACCAAACAAGGTGAAAAAACGGCGCGGACATTCAAGGTCACACCGCCAGCCGGAGCGACGGGCAACTTCGACCTCAAGGCCATTGCCGAAGCCAATGGGCGAACTTACGACAATGGCTATCAGGTAATTTCTTATCCGCACATTGAAACGCATTTCATCTATCATCCGGCGACTACAAAAGTCGAAGTCTTTGATGTCAACATTGCCAAAGGATTAAAAGTCGGTTACGTGATGGGCAGCGGTGACGATGGCCCCGAAGCGTTGGAGCAAATGGGCGTCAACGTCAAACTCATCAACGCCGCAGAATTGGCGGCGGGCGATTTGTCAGCTTACGACACCATCGTCCTCGGCATTCGGGTTTACGAAGTGAACGAAGACGTGATGGCGAATAACAAACGCCTGCTCGAATACGTCAATAACGGCGGAACGTTGATTGTGCAATATAATAAACAGGAATTCGCCAGCGGCAATTTTGCGCCTTATCCGGTGAAGATGGCGGGCAGCCTGCGCGTGACGGATGAAAATGCTCCGATCAGGATTCTGGAGCCAAATCACCAACTCTTCAATTATCCCAACAAAATTACGGCGTCAGATTGGCAGGGCTGGATCCAGGAACGCGGCTTGTATTTTCTGAGCGAGTGGGATGCAAAATATACGCCGTTGCTGGCTGCGCCTGACGACACAGGGAAAATTCTTAATGGTGGAGAATTGATCGCGCAGATAGGAGAGGGAAATTACGTCTTTACAGGTTACGCGTGGTTTCGTCAGTTCCCGGCTGGAGTTGCAGGTGCATACAGGTTATTTGCGAATCTGGTGAGTTTAGCGAAATCGAACAAGCCCGCGCCACTCAAAGCAAAAGCAGGTAAAAAGTAAATTCTGTGTGTGCAGGCCAGACTTCCAGCCTTGCCATATATGGTAAGAATTATCGGTTTACCTGAAAAAATTCGCGGGCGTCAGCCTCTTCAACAGGCGAGACGCCTATTGTACATCAGATTTTATGCTGCTTTTCCTGCGACTCCGAATTCAATTTTTATATCTGGATAATCAAACGGATCATTAGCTAAAACTGCGCGCATATTTACCTGGCCGAGCAGAGTCTCGAGATACGTTGAAAACAAATGCAACAGGCGGCGCAGTTCGTCATCACTGTTGGCTGAGACTATTTCATCGTGCATTCGCTCCAGTTGCTCCCAATCGCGGAACATCAAATATTTCATTGAACTATCGCGGAAGCGCACCAGCTCTACGACCAGTTTTCCATCGTGGCATTGTTCAGGTTTGGCTTCGAAATATCGTAAATAACCAATCAGCCGCCACAGTTCAAACCGCAGTTGTTTTGACTGATCTACGAAGGTTTGGAAGTCCGGGAAAATCTGATTTCCGGTTAAGTCTGCGTTGAAAGCCTGCGCCATTCCCACAATCGTTTGTTGCAGGCAATTGCGGAGCAGTCCATGAGAATTTTCAACTTTGGCATAAATGGGGGGAGCCTGGCGCAAATTGACGAAGCCGACTAATTCCTTACCAAACACTTTGTCCATTTCCATGCGCATCGCATAGCTGCAGCCATCAATGGTATCGCGTTTTTCCTCGTCCAGCCCGGGTGAAAGCAAAACACGATTATCAACAAAATCCATCAACGCGCGAAATTCTGAATATAGTAAGGAAAAAATCAGCAGGGATCGTTTGAGCGGACGATCAGCGCGGAGGTCTTCGCCAATAAAGCTGAGATACCGCAACATTCTAAAGGCTTCCAGAAAAACCTGGGCGACATCCTGCCGAAATTCAGGGAGCGCAATGCCCTTAATAATAGCGGTGATTTCGGGATGCGTGATCCGGTCAAATTCCGGTTTGAATTTGTCAGCTAATAAGGGGGTCAGGTAATGACAACGTTGAAATTCCCGGCTGAGCAATTTCCCCATCGCCGTAAAAGTTTGAAAATTGACCAGTGGCAACTGGGTCACGCTATCCATAATCGGGCGCAGGTCCATCAGTGATTCAATCATCATTGATAATGAATCTTCCGGGGTCACCTGACCGGGTTGATTTCTGTCCAATTTAAGCGAAATATCGTTATGTAAAAGTTCATTTTCAACATACTGGCCAAACGACTCCGAATCACTGCGATCAAGCGTAATGACGTCGGAACATAACTGGCTCATACGGAGGCTCACACTCCGAACAATTTTTAATTCTTCCGAAAAATCGCGGCGGATAACTTCCCGCATTTCGGTTTCGGAAAAAGGATGATTTCGAATGCGAAAAAAGCGGTCAAAACAACGAACCCACATTTCCAATTCGAAAATTGTCGCAGCTTTATTTTGCATAGCCATGCTTGCCAACCATTTCCGCATTAACATCGTCGCAGCAGTTGGGACCGCTGCACCAGGGATGCCATATTCGGTAGTGCTTCCAGTTTTTTCAGACACAGTACTAATCACGATTCTATTTTTTCTGCCACGCAACAGGAAATAGCCGGACGATTAATAATTCTTTCAAAGCGGAGCTGAAAAAAGATTGGGATTGTTGGGCGGGAACGCTTAGGGGTAAGCGCAGTATAGGCAACCTTCAGGCCAAATGAAAGTAAAAAGTATTTCAAGGCAATGACTAAATCATCCGCCCCCAACAAATTGCACAATTTCAAGTGCGTCCCCCGTTTGCAACTCAGTCTCACCCCAACAACGACGCGCTAAAATCGCCCGATTATATTCAATCGCAATCCGTTCCGGCGCAAGTTGTAATTGCGCAATCAGTTCAGTCACTGTAATCCCTGTGGCAAAGTGCCGCGTCTCCCCATTAATCGTTATTTCAATGTTAAGCGTAGTTTCCATTTTTCACTTTTTACGAATCATGTGTTTGACCTCTACTTCCTGCCCACCAGGTTCTCTGGCCGTCAGCACCAGGGCGGCGGCGCCACAGGTGAAGTTCGGGATTTTGACGTGAAAGTTGACCAACCCCTGAAAATCAGTTTTTGCTGTCCAGATTTGCGGATCAATCCTCGTCCCCAAAAGCTGAATTCTAACCATGGCATTATTGGCCGGGCTGTGGCCACCAAATAAGACCGCCGCCCGTACCGTCACTTCATCTCCACCGGAAAATTTCGACGGATAAAGTAATTCAATTCTAAGCTGGTCAGGAGTTTTCGACGGTTGCAAATAGCCGGCAATAATCTGGTCAAAACTAAACGTCTCTGCCGTTTTAATTTCGCTTCCCCTTCTTATCTCAGGAACCTGCGCTGCCGGAGTTTCGGGCAAGGGGGAAACAGTCATTGGCGGAGGAATAACCGGCGTTAGAGGTTGCACATTCACCCCGGAATTCACCAGCACCGGGGTCATAGATTTTTTTTCTGATGCCATAGTCTGTACTTTGACCATTGGTACAGACACAGGCTGCACATCCACAACTGTCACATTTTGCGGACTAAGTGTGAGGGGTTGCGGTTTAGCCTCAACCATTGAAATAATATTTTCAGCAGGTGGCGCTACCGGCTTTTTAACCGCTGCTACAATCTCCGACTTTTTCTCTTCGACCACTGATTGAGGTTTGGAATCAGCAACCGTATGGCTTTTTTGTTCATGTCGCTGGCGGCTTAATTCCGCCAGTTTATCGCTTTTCCCGGACTTAATGGCGGCAACCAGGAGTTGATGCTGTTTGGACAGCATTTGCGCCAGTGCCTGCTCATCCACGGCTCCATCCTGGATGAGACGATCATAAGCCGTGCGTTTCGCCGCCAGAATAGTTCCAGCGCGATAAACTAAGGAGAGAATGATCGGACTCTGGATGCCCTTGTCTTCGGTTTGGACGTGGAAAACCTCGCCTCCGTAAGACACATCCGTATTGTATCCAGTGATCATTGCTAAACCTCAAACGAACATTTGTTGTGTAATGGGTGTTTCACGTCAATCAGCTACCTGGGCAGGTACGAAGCCTAATTTAACACACTCATTTAAGAATCCTCAAATAGTTTTAATTTGGAGCCTTGATAAGTTCCCAGCTTGACATAAATATGGCAAAAGTTGAAAATCAAAACTTAAGTAAATTCAAGCATAGTTGCCAAAATGAATGAAACAGAAATCAATTTGACCAGTTTTTTTGCGTGGGCCAGGTCACGCGCTTTAGCCGAGTTAGAGGCACGGTTAAAATCCAATCCTGAGCTTGACCCTAATTGGACGTTTTCTGACATCATGCAGGAACTTTTAGCAGAGTACCGACTCACTCACCAGACTCCTTCCCCAGATCAGACCTGAGACATCACGCGGACACAGCTAGACACTACTGCTACAATGTGGCAGAATTACCGTTTACTTTGTGATACTATTTTTTCAGGAGTGATTATTTTAATGAGTGAGAATGCGACAGCAGAAACAATCCAAGAAACCCCGGCGACGCCCGAAATCCTGACCGAAGCCCCGCCCGAAGTCCAGGAAGAGCTTTCATACCATGCGGTTGAAAAAGACGGCAAAATTACGGCGATTTGGGAAATGCGGGGCCGCAAACATGTCCGCACAATTGACCCTCGCAGTGACGAAGGCAAACATTTGCTCGGTCATACCGACAATCCCGAAGTCGTCCAAAACGCGACGGTTTAGCTATTAACTGATTTTTTGACAGTTGGTAGTTTTTGGCCTGATGATTTCCGCTTCAGCGAAACAAACTATCAACTGTCAATGATCGGTCTTCGCTTGCAGCCCTCCCCTTGCTAATTACCAAAGTTGAAATCTGGAACATCAAAAATCACGCCGAGTATGCGCAGGAATTTGATGCTGGCGTAACGGCGATTTGTGGTCCCAACGGCTCTGGTAAAACCACCATCATCGAAGCCATCGCCTGGGCGCTGTTCGATCATCTTGATTATAATCGTGATGATTTCGTCAAGCGCGGAGCCAAACGCGGCAGAGTCGCCATTACAGTCCGCTCGAATTTGGATGACCGCGAGTATACGGTCGAACGCGACACTGGCGGCAGCTATTCTGTTTTTGATGTTGATACCAAAAACAGACTGGTCGAGCAAAAAAAAGATGTCGTTAGCTGGCTGAAACAACATCTTGGCGTTGATCCGCAAACCGAACTGCCCGTCCTTTTCAAAAGCACTGTTGGTGTTCCCCAAGGTACTTTCACTGCGGATTTTTTACAATCCCCTGCCTTGCGCAAAAAAGTCTTTGATCAAATTCTCAAAGTCGAAGAATATCGCCAGGCCTCCGACAACCTCCGAGAAACGCAAAAACATCTTGATTCACGCCGCAACGAAACAGACAAAAAACTGGCCGAGGCGGAAGGCGAGTTAAAGTCTTACGAAGAAATCAAACAGCATTTTGATGAAGTTTCTGCGCGATTGCTTGTCTTAGAGATTGAACAGGCAGAGGTTCAGCAGGAACGCGAAAAGACTGAAATTCAAGTTCGCTATTTGACCGATTTGCTGACGCAACTCAACCAGCAAAAAGGCCTGGTCGAACGCGCTCAAATTAAATGGGATTTGACGCGTGGTAACCTTAGTTCAGCACGTGAATCTGCCGAGCAGGCGCGTCTCGCATCTGACATCGTGACTAAATCGCGCGCAGGTTATGAGCAATATCAAACCGCTTCGCAAAGCCTGGTTGAGCTTGAAAAACAACGCACAGTCCGCGAAACCCTGCGCACCCAGGCCAGGAAAACCGAACACGAATTAATCTCCATCAAAGCAAATATCGCCGGCATCGAAGTACGGTTGCAGGAAGTCAGCCAGGCCAAAGCCGAAATCGCAGGCTTAGCCGAACGCATCGCGGAACAGGAAGCGGTGGAAAACCGCCTTGCCGAATTACGCGAAAATCGTGGCGAAGTGCAGGGCTTACAACATGCTTCAGAAGCGCTTGATCGTGAATTGGAAAAATTACGCTTGCGCTATGCTGAATTAGCCCAGCAAATAAAAGATTCCGACAAGCATCGGGAATTGGCAGAAGTCGCCGATGAATTAGAAATTGAATGGCGTGCGTTGAATGAACGCCTCACACAGCACGGGCTGGCGCTGCAAAAGGCGCAATTCAAACGCGAGCAATTGACACAGGCAAAGAACGAATTAACGCGTCTGCAAAACGACCAGACCAAATTCTCACAGGAGATTGCGCGGCTGCAACCGTTCACTCAACAAGCCTCAGCCCTCGCCGCCAGCGAAACCAGACAACACAGCGAAACTGCAAATTTAGCCAGGCTCCGTGCCGAACTCGCACGCGATGCCGAAATGATTACGGCGCTTGAAAGTGGTGGCGTTTGTCCACTCCTGACCGAAAAATGTTTAAATCTGAAACCTGGAGAAGCGGTCGACAAACGTTTTAGAGCCAGCCTCGAAATGCGGCGCAAAGAAATTGCCCGGCTGGAAAAATCAACCGTGGCGCTCACTGCCGAATTAAAAAGATTGCGCACCGCAGAAGCTGAAATTACGCGCCTGCCCAGACTTCAGGAAGAGTTGGCAAAACTAACAACAGCGGCCCAGCAACAACAAATTCTGGTGTCCAAATTAACGACGGAAAGCGCACAAACCAACGTTGTTTCCGATGCTGAAATCAAACAACTTCAGCAGCAGCGCCAGGAGCTTGAAACTCAATTGCGCCAGGCCCGCGCAGCCCAAACCAAATTTAGCCAGGGCGAAGTTTTACGCCGCGAAATTGAGGGCATCAAGGCGGAAGGCGAGACCAAACGGAATGAACGTGAAGCTCTTAATCAAAAGCTGGCGGCGCTGGGCGAGGTAGCAAATCAATTAACCGAGGCCGAAATCAGACTGAATAAAATTAACGATCCGCGCGGTCGTGCCGCTGCGCTCAAACAAATCATGAAGCGCGAAGCCGAGTGGCAAAAAGCGCATGAAAAATTCGCTGCTCAGGAGCAGGATATTTCCGCGCAGCACGACAAAATAAATCTTGCACTGAACGCGTTCGCCGCCCTTGATGTCAGCTTTGCCGCAGCCAGCGCCGCACGCGCAACCAATGAACAAGCGTATCAGGCCTTCATCGTCAACGAAAAAATCGCCGCTACCGCACAAGCCCGCACCGCCGAGGCAAAATCTTTAGCCGAAGAATTAGCCCGCGCTGAATCGAACCTGAATGCCGTGACAGCCCAGCTTGTCGCACTTGAGGAAAAATATGATCCCATAGAGCACCAGCAATTGTTGCAGGTATTCCAACAACGGCGAGAACGCGCCACACAGATTGCAACGCAACTCACGCACACACGCGAGCAGCACGAAAAACTGGATTCGCAAATCACGTATCTCAACGAAGTGCGAGAAAAAAGAAAAGCTGATTTAGCTGCCAGAGAAAAACTTTCCACTTTGCGCGAGACAACAGATTTCATCCGCGAGACGCTCCAAAAAGCTGCGCCCTATATCACCGAAGCATATTTACACTCAATTTCAATTGAAGCCAATCAGCTTTTCCGTGACATCAGCGGACGCTTTGATTGCACCTTGAAATGGAGCAACGATTATGAAATCACGCTGGAAGAAAAAGGCCACCAGCGCCCGTTCGCCAATCTTTCCGGCGGCGAACAAATGGCGGCGGCGTTAGCCGTGCGCTTAGCCTTACTCAAAGAGTTTTCCGATAACCTCAGCTTAGCTTTTTTCGACGAGCCAACTACAAATATGGACGAAGAACGCCGCCGTAATTTAGCCCAGCAAATAGGCCGCATCACTGGTTTTAGACAATTATTTGTGATTAGCCACGACGACAGCTTTGAGAATTTCACGGATCAGGTGGTGATGCTGGGAGAGCGAAATTAACCAGGGCTGCTACTAATGACGACCCACAACGACGAAACTTCCCTGACAAATTCTACTACCCCTTACGCGGTCTTTGGCCTGCCTGATTATCGCCGCTACTTCATTGGCAATTTGCTGGGCATACTTGGTCATCAAATGCTGACCCTGGCGGTAGGCTGGGAAATTTATGAGCGCACCGGATCAAAATTAAAGTTAGGGTATATCGGTTTGGTGCAGTATTTGCCAATTTTGCTTTTCACGTTGCCAGCCGGACAACTTGCGGATCGCTACAATCGCAAAAAAATTCTTATCCTCACGATTGGGCTAACAACGTTTGTAGGACTGGCGATGTTCTGGCTTTCAGCCCGGCAAGGCTCGGTCGATTTAATTTATGCCTGCTTATTTTTGAATGGTCTGGCGCGTGCCTTTCAGGGACCAGCGCGTTCCGCCTTCGTTACGCAAATAGTCCCACGTGAAATTTTTGCCAATGCCGTCGCCTGGGGCAGCAATTCATTTGAAATTGCCACCATCGCCGGCCCGGCCCTAGGCGGCCTGATGATTGCCCTGTTTGGCAAACCCACGCTGGTTTATGGCATCGTTGCCGTAGTCGCTTTCACCAACCTGATTTTACTGGCGGGAATTAAAACGCATCAAAGACAGGAACAACGCGAGCCGATCAAATTGCAGGGACTGATTGCTGGCTTGAAATTCGTCTGGCATTCCAAAATTATCGTGGCTTCGATCACGCTGGATTTATTTGCTGTCTTACTCGGCGGTGCGGTCACGCTCCTGCCAATTTATGCCAAAGATATTTTGCAGGTCGGCCCAACGGGTTTGGGTTGGATGCGTGCCGCGCCATCCATCGGAGCAGTCCTGATGTCATTGTTCATCGCCCATCGCGCACCAATGCGAAAAGCGGGCTGGACTTTAATTTTAGCGGTCGCAGGATTTGGCGGCGCGACAATTGTTTTCGGGTTGTCGCGGTCATTCTGGCTCTCAATGCTGATGCTGTTTTTGATCGGAGCCTTTGACAATATCAGCGTCATCATTCGCCACACGCTTGTGCAATTGCAAACGCCGGATGACATGCGCGGGCGAGTTTCTTCAGTTAATAGTTTATTTATTGGAACCTCAAATGAGCTTGGCGGTTATGAATCAGGCGTCACGGCGGAATATTTCGGAACCGAGGTTTCAGTTGTCGCTGGCGGACTTGGCACGATTCTCGTAGTTGCAATCGTCTCCTTCATCTGGCCGCAATTGCGAAAATATGGCAGGCTCGGAATGACGGAAACAAAATAATTTAGTTTGCAAGATTTTTTTTCCACGAAGGCACACGAAGGGACACGAAGAAGAGCGAAAGGGCGAAGCGGCGCGAGCAAACCTGATCGCCCCGTCACCCCGTCGTCCCGTCGCCCACTCTCCGTTCCGTTCTTCGTGTCCCTTCGTGTGCCTTCGTGGATGAGAAATGCCTGTCTGCTATAGTTCAGCCTGCGCGGCAGTTTTCCAATCACTCCAATCATAAGATTCAATGCCGGTAAATTTTTTCTTGTAATCGTAATGCGAAGGTTCACGATAAGCGTAGCCAGGATAGTAATATCGCTTGTGATGTTTGAGTGAATATTCTATCGAAAGCAAAATCAGGTAAACGCCGAGGCTGCGTTTGGCGACGGCTGGTTCATAAATTGAGTAAACGCTGGAAGCGGAAGTTTGCCCCAGATCAAGGAAGCTCGCGGCGATCAATTCATCATTTTGAAACAAACAAATTTCTTTCGTAGCACACGGAATTTCTGCCGGATAAGGCGAGAAAAAATCGTGAATCGAATTTGGCACATTTTCGGCAAAGCGCGTTTTGTGTCGGTCAAATAAGGCTTCCTTCGCCTCGTCAATAAACGCATCCCGGATTTTAACGACTAAATCCTGATTTTTTTTGCTGACTCTTTTTTGACTGGTGGAAAGAGAAAAATTAGCCAGGTTGAGGCGTAAGGGAGTGACGTGTTTAAGTCCCTGTTGCGTTTGAATTTTGGCGTAGCGAAAAAAATAAACCCCGAAATGACGCCAGCCATTCGCCCACGCGTAATCCATCTGTACCGGAGTCAGTTGCTGCGCGAAATGATATTCGTCAATGTGTTTCATTTTGCCAGCGGTGACCATAATTCAGGTTTGAGCAATTTCCCCCATTGCGGATCAAACGGATGAACCTGCCGAACCTGTTCTTCGCCTTTGTAAACCGGACGCCCTTCATTCGCCCATTGAAAAATTGAGCCTTCCAAATTCACAACATTGCTGTAGCCTTGATTTTTTAGCTTTTCAGCCAACATCGAAGAACGCCAGCCGACCGAACAATACGCGACGATGGGTTTGTCGTGCGGATAATTTTTTAGCGCGGCGGCAACCTGCGGCTCAGCGCCGGCATTAATCGCTCCGTGCAAATGACTGACAGCAAATTCTTCAGCTTTACGAGCATCAAGCAATAACGGCTGTTCTCGGTTCACATCTTTCATCCAGACCGCTAATTCATTGGTCGAAAGCTGTTTTACCGTGGGAAATTTGTTACGGACAGTATGCTTGATTTCAAACAAAGGATCATTGACCGGGGCAATCCGGGCAGGTCTTGTACAGCCGGAAAATAAGCTCAGCAAAAGTATAA
>JANMKB010000386.1:0-4120 GCA_031371805.1 Blastocatellia bacterium
GCCTGCGTTGGCGGTACAGCTTTACAGTGATGTAGCAATGCGACAATACGGCGATCTGGATGTCGTTATTGCCAAAGAGGATTGGGCGATAGTGGATGCGTTATTGTGCCAGGATGGATGGCAACCTCAATATCGCTTACCAGCCGCCCAGGAACCTTTATATCAGGAAGCCTATAAAGATCATTCGTATGTTTCCGCTGGACAGGGACATTTACTGGAAATTCACTGGGGCTTTGCCGACCCGCATATGTCATTTCCTTTTACTCTGCAACAGGTTAAGTCCCGCTTGCTGACAATGCCCTTCGCCGGTTTGGAGGTTGCTGTGCCTGCCCCTGAAGATTTACTGGTTTTGCTTTGTTTTCACGGGGCAAAGCATAAATGGGAACGCCTAGGATGGATTGCGGATATTACACAACTGCTTGCCATTTCTCCGGCACTGGACTGGTCATTGGTGAATGCAATAGTGAGCGAGCTGCGTTGCGAACGCGTGATGAATTTCAGCCTCGAATTAGCCCGTCATTTATGTAACGTTCCTTTGCCTGCTCCCGTATTGCAAAAGATTCGACGGGATAGTTCTGCCATTGCTCTGGCCAGGGAGATTGAAGCAGAGCTGGTAGCTGAAAAAGTGTCAGAAACAGCTATGATGGAATTGATCTTCTTTCATTTGAAAATGCGCGAGTCCTGGCTTGATCGCCTTCTGTATGTGTTTCGCTTAATTTTTAGAACTACGCCGGAAGACTGGTTAATGTTGCCAGTTGTTCTGCCGACAAGGTTTTCACTGCTCTATTATCCCGCCCGCTTGTTTCGCCTGACGCGCAAATATCTTTTCCGTTCTGCCGTCTAAAGTTTTTGGCACAGGCAAGAATTTTCCTACCTCGCCAGCGGCACAAACGTTTCGTCCTGCTGGTGTTTTCTCTCCCACTTTAAAAATTCGTAGTAGCCGCATTTGCGTGTATCAGGATATTCCCGGCACACGCCTGGACGATGTTCATACACCGTGCAGCGGCGTTCTTTTTGATCGAAGAAGCGGCAGATGGTTTTGTACACTGTGTCTTTGCGGTGCTTCAGGATTCGTCCGTAGTCTTTCACTACGCGGGTGAATTTTTTTTCGGCTTCTTCAGGCGTCAACCCGAAGCGTTTGCCAAGTCGTTTGACATCATTTTTTGTCACAAGAATATATTCATACGAACAGCAATAGCCGGGGCATTTTGCGCAATCGTACAGAGGCTTTAGGACTGGGAGTTCCATAAATAGTTTCGAGTTTCGGGTTTTGAGTTTCGAGAAATTAGTTTTGAGCTTCAGGTTTCGGGTTTCGGGTTTTGGGTTTCGGTATCACAGTATTCCGGGATAGTGATTTCCGACTACCGACTACCGACTACTTCTTCCAATACAACTCTTCCGCATTCCATAATGAACGCGGCAGGATCACGCTGGGGCGATAATTGCCTAAGTTTGATTTTGCGCCACTGGCAAAATTGCGCACGACCAACGGTATCATTGGCAATTGCGCGACGAATATTTTTTGTGCCTCGTCGAGCTTTTGTTTACGCAGCGCGGCATCAGTTGTCGTGTCCTGTTCATCGGCCAGGCGGTCGAAATTTTTCTCCCACTCTGCCTGCGCCTGTTTCTCGTTCATAAACCAGTAACGCTGCGCCCCGCCTGTTTTCAAGCCCATCAGCGGAGTCGAAGGATCAGTGTCAGTCGCGGCATAGCCATGAATTGCGGCCTCGTAACTGAATTTTTTCTGGATCATTTCATTGAACGCATTTTTTTCCAGCGGCGCGATATTGACCTTGATGCCGAGCTTTGCCAAATCTTCCTGAATGATTGTCGCCATCGTTTTTCGCACGGCGACACTTTCATCCACGATCAGCGTGAACTCGACGGGCTGACCTGCTTTGTCGAATAACGCATTGTCGCGCAATTGAAATCCCGCTTCTTTCAGCAAATCCTTTGCCTGCTGCAAATCAAAATCATATTTCGCCAAATCGTTGCTGGCCCATCGTTTGTTACTGGGAGAAATTATTCCGGTTAGTGGTGCGCCCAATCCGCGCAGCACATTTTGAATCATCGTCGAGCGATCAAGCGCGTGTGCAATGGCCTGACGAAATTTCACTTCGGCAAAATTTGCACGTTTGGTGGCATCAACCAATGGCTTGCCCGTGGCGTCTTTTCCGTCGTTCAGATTGAACCACAAAAAATCTGTCAGCATCGAAGCGCCATAATCGCGCACGGAAATTCCCGCCGGGGTTTGTTGTTTGAGCGTGGCGTAACTGGCCGGAGCGATATTGTCCATTAAATCAACTTCGCCCTGCTGAAATTTCAGCAACGCAGTATTGCCATCAGGGATCGCTTCGATGACTAATTCGTCAAGGTACGGCAACTGGATTCCGGCCTTATCTTTTTTCCAGTAATGCGGATTGCGCACCAGCATCGTGCGTTGACCGGATACGAATTCTTTCAACGTGAAAGCACCGGTGACGGCCAAATCTGCGGGTGTAGCGTTGATGCCCCAGGCCTTGTCGAACGTGCCTTTGGTATAAATTGCTGCCAGCTTATGGCGCGGCAAAACTCCGAAAGTAGAAAATAATGATTCGATAGAGGCGGCGGCGCGTGGCAAGTCAAATTTAATTGTCCGGTCATCAAGCTTCGTCGCCTGCATTGGTTTCCCGCCGACAAAATAATTTTCTCTGAAGAGGGAACCGGATTTTTCGTCGGTCGCTACCTGCAGCGTAAATAAAACATCATCGGCGGTGAGTGGTGCGCCATCAGAAAATTTCAATCCTTCGCGCAACTTCACGGTGATGGTCTTGCCTTCATTGCTCGCCTGCCAGCTTTCGGCCAGACCCGGCACAAATTGCTGTGTGTCGTGATCCAGTTCGACTAAGTGCGAAGTCATCAGAAATGATGCGATGGATGATGAAACAGAATCCCCGGCGTGCAGGAAATTAAAGGTGTTGGGCGTACTGCGATCCGCTACTACCAACCGTCCGCCACGCGTCCCGGTTTGACGTGCCTGGACAACTGTTTCCTGCGGCGATGTTGACGGACGACAAGCGGTCAACACGAGGATTGTTAAGGCCAGCAATGCACAGCTAAAAGCGGGATTTTTTACAGTTAATCTTCGCATTTGATTTCAAGTGTGGGGCAGGTTGCAAGAGGCGGATTAGAGCATAGACATTGAGCGGAGTCAAAGAAATCATTGGGTAGACAAGGCTGATTGACAGGAATATGATGGCGGTGTTTATTATCCAGGCCGGAGGCGAAATTGACAGGCGAAAAGATTACTCGGAAACTGCTGATGTTTGCCACCTGAATCGCCGTGTTAGCCGCCTCGAACTGTTATATCTTGAACGGGCACAATTTGAGCAAATGCCTTAACGCAAAGGACCAAAGGGGCAAACTACATACTTTTGCTAAGATTCTTTGATCCTTTGACTCCTTGCTCCTTTGCGTTGAAAAAGCTCAGTTTATGACCGCTTGCAGTATAGCTAAAATTACCCTGTCCCACTTCGCTATTTTTGATGACGAGCCTGCGCGTATCCATCACAAAACTTGTTATTAAACGCCTCGCCGTTGCGATTCCTACTTTACTGCTTGTTTCAATCATCAGCTTTGCGCTCATCAATGCCGCGCCGGGTGATGCTTTCGCCGAACTCAGCCAGGACCCGCGGATCAGTCAGGAAACAATTGCCCGCCTGCGCGAACAATACGGTTTGGATCGCCCCTTTATTACTCGTTATGGAGCCTGGCTCGGCGGCGTTGTGCGCGGCGATTTGGGCATCTCGCTCAGCGAAAAACTACCTGTGACGAATTTGCTCGGCGCGCGATTTGGCAACACGCTGAAGCTGTCACTCGCAGCGACTCTGCTGGCTTTATTGATCGCTTTGCCGCTGGGAGCACTGGCGGCAAAGCGACATGGTTCGTGGCTTGATCAAGTGATTGGCGCAGTGACGCTCGTGAGCCTTTCCACGCCGCGCATCGTGCTGGCAATTCTGGCGCTGGTGTTTGCGGCGCAGACAGGATTGTTTCCGATTGGCAATGTGCGTTCGCTGAATGTGCCGGATGACTGGTCAATGGCTGCTTTATGGGATGGATGGCATCATTTGATTTTGCCTGC
>JANMKB010000391.1:0-5385 GCA_031371805.1 Blastocatellia bacterium
CTTCCAGCGAACAGGTAAAAACTAACCCGGAGAACGCCATATTTTTCTCCTCTCAGCTAAAGATTCTCTCCTTACCGAACTCGGTTGCGTGTGCCATTATGTCAATTACTATCGGACAAATCGTCAAAAACTTAATTCCCACTGAACCTGTCACGATCACGCAAATGCAGGATTTGGGGAAGATGGTTTCGGTTAGCTACACAGGCGTGAACACCAATATCTCCAGCAACAAAGTCCTCACACGCGAGGCATTTGATAAGCTTGAGGTCGTAACAGAGCAGGGTGTTTTCAATTTCACTGGTAATCCTCAGAAATTTTTACTCTTTGCCGAAGCCGAGCGAATTAATTCTGCCTATCAATTTGATCCACTCTTCGCCGTCAGTTGCAGCATTGTTGATCCGCTACCGCATCAGGTCGAAGCGGTCTATAAATTCCTACTCCCGATGCCCAAAATTCGGTTTTTGCTGGCGGATGACACTGGTGCTGGCAAAACAATCATGACGGGCTTGTTGCTGAAGGAGTTATTGATGCGCGACATAATTGAACGCATTTTGATCATCACGCCCGGCGGACTGACCAAGCAATGGCAGGAAGATGAACTCGGCGTAAAATTCAATTTGCCATTCAAATTAGTCAACCGCAGCATCTTTGCCTCTGATCCAAATGTCTTTCATTCTGCCGATAGAGTTGTCACTTCAATTGATTTTATCAGCCGCGAAGATGTGCTGAATATTGCCACCAATTCCCATTGGGATTTAATTGTGATTGACGAAGCGCATAAGCTTTCTGCTTACGAATAGGGGGCAAAAACATATCGTTCACAACGCTATGAAGCGGCGTATCAACTTTCGAAACGCTGTGAACACATGTTGCTCTTAACTGCCACACCGCATCGGGGGCGGATGGATACATTCAAGATGCTGTTGCAAGTCCTTGATGAAGATATTTTTGCCACGGAAGACATTGCCAACACGCGCATCCGAGAGTTTGAAACAGGCGGGATCAACAAATTTTTCATTCGCCGTCTGAAAGAAGACATGAAGGATTGGAACGACAAACCACTCTTTAAAGAGCGGTTTACCAAAACAACTCCTTACGAGCTGACGCCCGAAGAAAAAGATTTATACAACGAGGTCACGAGTTATCTCACCACCAAAAAAGCCGAAGCTTCGCAATCCAAAAACATTCATGTTTCGCTGGCTTTGTCTGTTATGCAGCGTCGGTTGGTGAGTTCAATCTTTGCTATCAAAAACACCCTGGAAAGACGTTTCAATGCGCTGCAAAGCATTGTTGATGAGGTCAAGCGCAATCCTAATCTCTGGAATCAGCGGCATAAATTGGAAACGTTGGATGTCGCCACGATTGACGATTACGACGAACTCGAAGATGACGAACGTGACGCGCTGGAAAATATTTTGTCTGACCCGAAAAAATTCAAACTCTTCACGACAGCCAGGAATCAGCAGGAAATTCAGTCCGAAGCCGATCAGGTTAAAAAATTATTTCTGATGGCGGACACTTTATATAATAGCCAGCAGGAAGAACGGAAGTTCACGAAACTGCGTGAGTTACTAACCTCACAAAACGTCATTGATCATGAGAAGCTGGTGCTTTTCACAGAACACAAAGACACACTGCTGTATTTGGAAGAGCGGTTGAAAAATAGCAGCTATCAAGTCGTCACGATTCACGGCGGAAAATCAGTGGATGAGCGCAGGCAGGCGCAATGGGATTTTGCGAAACCTGAAACGCAAATCCTGCTGGCCAGCGATGCGGCGGGCGAAGGGATTAATTTACAATTTTGTCGCTTGTTAATTAATTGGGATATGCCCTGGAATCCAAATCGTTTGGAGCAGCGGATGGGACGCATCCATCGTTACGGACAGAAAAAAGATGTGCTGGTTTTTAATATGGTGGCCAGCAACACCAAAGAAGGGCAAGTGCTGGAAAGACTATTGCTCAAGCTCGACATTATCCGTGAAAGCCTGGGTGATGATCGCGTCTATGATGTGATTCAGGATGTTCTTGAAGAAGTGCGTTTGGGCGATATTATGGATTCCGTTTTCAATGGCAAAAAAACTGCTTACGATGATGCAGTTGACCAACCAATTGACCAATTAAAGCAAAAGATTTCCGAAAAAATTCATTCGCAACGCGAGAAACTTTCACACAGTACGATTGATTATCAGGCAGCGCGCGAACTGAAAGAAAGCTCCGATGAAAAAAGGCTGCAACCAATTTATGTGCGGTTGTTTTTTGAGAAAGCATTTCGTTTTTTGGGCGGCGACTTCAGCGAAACTCGCAAAGCAATTTTTCGCATCGAAAGATTGCCAGAAATGATTAGTGAAGTGCTCAGAAAAGATTACAACATCTTTGCCGATAACATTCGGCGGCTGCAATTCTGTTTTGATAAGCAGGTGTTTCTCGACTATCAGGCCATCGGCGATTTAGGGCCGGTACATTATATCAATCCGGGTAATGCGCTGTTTGACAGCGTGATCAACGTCATTCGCCAAACCTGTCGCGAAGACATGCTGAAAGGTACAATTTTAGTTTCGCCCGATGACAAGGAAGATTACCTCGCCTTTTTCGTCAAAAGCCAGATCACCGATAATCGTCCAAGCAAACAAAAAGAAAGCATCACCGACGAACAATTATTGCTCGTCCAACAAAACCAAAACGGCGAGTTTCATAAGACTTCGCCGGCCTTCAAGGTGCTGGTCAATCCATCTGAAGATGTCCCCGAACAGCAAAAATTAACGTTAATCATTCTCCATCCCTCGCATCTTTTCGGCTCGAACGGATTAACGAAACCCACCATCGAGTTAATTCAAAAGCTGGCGACCAAAAAAGGAAACAGCGAACGGATTTATCGCAACACGATTTTATTTTTAGTGGCTTCGGAAGCAGTGACCGGAAAACTGTCTTCTGACGCGAAAGATTACCTCGCGTGCCAACAAATCAGCGCTGATTACGGGACGCAGCTTGAGCCGGATCAGAAAATAGATTTGAAACGCAAAATTGATGATGCCAACAAAGGCGTAGACAGTTCATTAGTTATAGCCTATTCGACCGTAGTGAAATATTCGGTCAGGAATGGCCCTGAGCTATTAGCCATCAAACAATTCAGAGACAGTCTGGACGCACAACTTAATTCAAACCTCGTGACCGCTTTGAAAGAAGAAGAATGGTTGCTGGAATCGGTTGGACTGGGCACATTGCGCAGCAACAATTTATTGCCGACGCCTGAACGGTCCATCAAAGCCAAAGACATTTATGAAGCGTTCCTGCGCTTTGACGATAAGCCAAAAATTACCAGTTTTGAGGCAGTGCAAAGAAGCTTGCTCAAGTATTGTTTTGAAGGAAATTATTGCATTGCATCAGGGGATGGAAAAGTGTTCACCAAATATTATCTCAGGGAAAATGTGCCATTCTTTGACGTACAGGATGTGAATTACTGGTTGCTGGATCAGAGCCTGAAGCCTGTCGAAGTGCCTGTTATTCCGCCTGAAAATAAAAGCAATGAAACAATGGTTGCGCCACAGTCAGCCGGTGGTGAAGTCGAAAAAATAACCGATCCAACCGAAAAAACTACCCGTGAATTCAAGTCCATTACCATTTCGGGTAAGGTGCCGCTCGAGCGCTATTCTGAACTATTCAATTACTTTATTTCTCCGTTTGCCATGAGCGGAAGCAAAATTGAGATTCAGGTCAGTTTCAAAATCTCGTCAACAGAAAGTAATCCTCTGACGGAAAGCAAACAGCAATACAAAAGTGCAAAAGAGGCTGCCAAACAATTAGGGTTAAATTTAAGCGAGGAGGAGAAATAAATATTCCGCTGTGACGCAGGTTAAACTCTCAGGTGAAAGAACATTCCTTTAGCCCTGAGGCATAAGGCATAATTCAGGCATGAACTTACCGAATTTTCTAACGCTGCTCCGAATCTTCATCGCGCCATTATTGGTGGTGGTATTGCTGACGAAATTTTCGGAAAACTGGTTTGGCTTGCCACAGCACATTATGGCTGTCGGATTATTTGTGGTGGCGGCGGCAACAGATTATTTTGACGGCTACATTGCACGTAAGCGGCAACAGGTTTCGCGGCTGGGGATTTTGCTTGATCCAATTGCAGATAAATTGTTGATCTCTTCCGCCTTGATTTCATTGGTCGAAAATCGCCTCGCTCCGGCGTGGGCAGTCGTGATTATCGTCGGACGTGAATTTGCGGTGTCCGGGTTGCGCTCCATCGCGGCGACGGAAGGATGGGCGATTGCGGCTTCGCGGGCGGGCAAGTTCAAGATGGTATCCCAGGTTTTAGCCATCCTGTTATTGTTGATGTCTTCGGTTTCTGGCGCACCACCAGTTGAGACTAAAGCTTTTCCGATTATCGCTTTCTGGTCGGTGCCGGAAATGGGCGTCGCGCTGGCACATATTTTCGGCGCGGGAGCAGTGAGTTCGCAGGATTTGCGCATGATTTTTTATGGCCTGGGACGTGCAATGTTATGGGTTGTCGTGATTTCTGCCTGCTGGTCAATGTATGGTTATTTTCGGCAATTTTATTTGAATGCGCGTGAGAAACTGTGAATTGAACTAAAGAAAAAAGCGGCTGCAACAACTGCGGTCAGCAAAGAAAAAAAGGCTGGAGCAATTTTGCCCCGGCCTTCTTTTGTAGTCTGAAAAATTATTACTGCAATGCTTCGATGTGATCGCCGGTGTGAACTTCCTGCGTCGTGCGCGTTACAACTGCGGTCGCTGATTTTCCCCTGACCGCAATGACCACTAATTCGCCCAGCACTTTTTGGGGAATTTCCGGGCGCGTATCTTTCACTTTCTGCCGCGCCATATTGGGATGTTCGTTGGAGTATGTGCCGCCTTTGAACTTATCACTTTCATAGCCGCCGCTTCTTTTCGGAACTATATCGTCATCTCTAAAATTGAAGAGGTTGGCATCATCTGATTTATGACGGAAGATCGTGAATTTGTCACCTTCTTTGATGCCGTTATCCGTGCCCAGATCAATGTATACAACATCGCGGGGAGAGATAAGTTCTTTCTGCTCGCGTTGCAGCACAATTCGTCCCGGCTTCTGCCCGGAGGTGCGCTGATAGCGTGGCAGTGGCTGGGGCATCTCGGTGGCAGCACCCCGACGCTCTGCAAACGGAACCAGCACATCACCAAATTGCAGATCGTAGCAGGAAAAAATTATGCGTGCGGTCGCCGTATTTTGCTGTACAGCCATCACGCGCACGATGCCAAGTTCACGGACATAAACGCCCAGGCTTCTATCGCTCCCCTTCTTGTAAGGGTCTTTGAAATCTCCCATCGGTCGGATAATCGCAAACAGCATCTCTGCTTTGATATTTTGTGAGCTACCTTGATTAATAT
>JANMKB010000392.1:0-10194 GCA_031371805.1 Blastocatellia bacterium
AACAAGGCTGCTGGCCCAGCGAGGGCAAGCAGGATCAGTAGTTGCCGCCGCGCCTTTTGCAAGGGGCTGAGCGATTGCCCCACGCGCACGAAATAAATTTGCCCCTCCTGATCTTTGACCCGTTGGGTCGCAAGGCGAATTTGTTCACCTGCCGCTAATTTAATTGTATTGAAATGAATTGCCTCATCATTGATTGCCAGAAATTCCTGTTCGCTAACCGGAAGATGGTGGATTTTGAGTAGCACCTGCTCATCTGTCAGTTCGCCTTTTTCATTGATAAGTTGCACGACCAATGGCGCAATCATCATTTGTTCTTCATGCAGTAAGGGATCAGTCGGTTCTTCCTGAACTTCACCTGATCGCATCCGCCGTTCGATATTTTGTGCAGTTGCTACCAGTGAAGCATCTATGATGTTGACGAGGCTGCGGTTGATGTAAGCATAAACAGCCACCCCAAAAAAGATTAAAACCGTAGTCAGCAAAACGAGATAATAAAGAGTGAGTTTGACACGCATAAAAGTAAGTGAAAACTGAGCAGCAATAATGGCGACGTTTGACTGCCAAATCAACTATCAATCCCCAACGGTCAAGCTCAGCTACTCTGGCGTTTTCAATTTATATCCTACCCCACGAACGGTCTGAATCAGTTTCGGTTCACGGTTCCGGTCAACTTTGTTGCGCAGGTAATTGATATAAACGTCAATAACATTTGTCAGCGCATCAAACGTTTCGTTCCAGACTTTTTCCGAAAGAATGTCGCGGGAAAGAATTTCATCGGGATGACGCATGAAAAATTCCAGTAAGTTAAATTCTTTTCCGGTTAGCTGCACCTCTTCATCGGCGCGGGTGACTTTACGTGTGATTAAATCAAGGACCAGATCGCCGACTTGGAGCTTGATGACATTTTCGGTGCGCCGCAACAAGGCGCGAATGCGCGCCAGCAATTCGGCAAAAGCAAACGGCTTCGTCATGTAATCGTCCGCGCCGCTGTCCAGTCCTTTGACCTTCATTTCGGTTGTGTCGCGGGCAGTGAGAATCAGGATATGAGATTTAATGTTATCTGACCGCAATTCGCGGGCTATTTCAAATCCGTCATATCCTGGCAACGTAACGTCCAGTAAGATCAAGTCGAATTTACCTTCTTTACCAGCTCGTAATCCGGTTTCACCATCATAGGCAACTTCAACCTGCATGGCCTCTTCCTCAAGTCCACGCTTAAGCAAGTCAGCCATCTTTTGTTCGTCTTCAATAATTAAAACGCGCATAATGATGTCCTGTCTGAGTTTTCGGCTGTGGGGAGGTAGGAATAATTTACCACAAAGAAAGATTTTTCGCCTAACGTTTGAGGCTTTCTGCTAACCAGGCAAGATAATTTTTTGCCCCAGTCTCAACTGGCAGGGCAATTATTTCCGGTGTTTGATAGGCGTGGTTAGAATTGATGGCAGCTTCAAGCGCGGGATAAACTTCACGCTGAGTTTTAATGAGCAACAACGTTTCCTGCGACTTTTCGATTTTTCCCTGCCAGCGATAAATTGAAATTACTGGTGGCAAAATTTGCACGCAGGCAGCTAATTTCTGTTCAACTAAAATTTGTGCGAGTTGCTCAGCCTGGGTTTGCGTTTCTGTCGTCGTAAGAACAATGATGGCGGATTGTTTGGATTCCTCACTCATCATTTCGCCTTCCGCGTTTACCTGACCCATTCGCCTGAATAAACGGCGCGCGCTTCGCCGACCTGGGTGACAACATTATCATCGCGCCATTCGACTTCAAGCTCGCCTGCGACAGTTTTTACTTTTACTTTTCGCTCCACATAATCATTGAGCATGGCGGCCAGCGCAGCTCCGCAGGAACCTGTTCCCGACGCGAGCGTTTCACCACAGCCGCGTTCCCAAAACCTGACTTCAATTTCGCTGCGATTAAGAACGCGCACGAATTCAACATTGGTGCGTTCAGGAAAGGTGGCATGAGCTTCGATTACTGCGCCCAGTTTGCGCCAGTCAAAAGTATCAAAACCATCAACAAAAATACTGCAATGTGGGTTGCCCATTGAGGTCGCAGTAAATTCAATTTCCTGACCATCAACAGGCAATTTTTGTCTGATGACTTTTTCCAGCGGCGGATCAATGCTCACAGGAATTTCAGGGCTGGAAAATTTGGGCGTCCCCATTTCCATTTTGAACAGGCACATTCCGCCTTCCCGATCAAGCAGCGATAACGCCTTCACACCTGCCGCCGTGGCAATCCTGACTTTAGGTTTCAACCATCGTTCAGCGACTGACAAATAAGCGGCGACACAACGCGTACCATTGCCGGAAATTGCAGTTTCGCCCCCGTCAGCATTGAACAGGCGAATTTCAAAATCTGCGTCTTCAATTTTTTTACGGTCAACCACTATTTCCAAACCGTCGGCTCCAGCACCAAAATGACGGTCGCAAATGCGCCGGGCAAATTCGCCATAATTGTTTGAGATAGTTTTTAATTCTGACTCTCGAACAATTATGAAATCATTGCCGAGCGCCTGGTATTTGTGGAATAGCATAATGATTGGTTTTGGGTTTCGAGTTTTGAGGAGGCTTTGCAACGCTCAAAACTTGAAATCCGAAACGAACTTAAAAATGAGTAAGTTTTCGGAACTCTTCTACGCGCGTTGCAATTTCCGGGCGGGTCAATCGGCGCAGGCGATCACAACTGAATTCCTCAACATTAAACGAGGCCATCACGGAACCGTGAATAATGGCGCGGCGAATTGTTCCTTCATCCAGATTATCGTGTTTGGCGATATAACCCATAAATCCGCCGGCAAAGCTGTCACCGGCACCGGTCGGATCAAAAACGCTTTCGAGCGGAAAGGCAACCGTGGCGAAATAAGAATCTTTGGTGAACAAGGCTGCCCCATATTCTCCGCGTTTGACAATAAGGATTTTTGGCCCAAAGGTCAGAATCTTTTTCGCGGCTTTGATGAGATTTGAGTCGCCCGCTAATTCACGCGCTTCGGCATCATTGATGATCAACGCATCCACCACTGCCAGCGTTTTCATCAATTCTTCGCGGGCGCTTTCGATCCAATAATTCATCGTATCCATCGCCACAAATTTGCAATCTACCTGCTCACGCACTTCGCGTTGCAGCGTCGGCTGAATGTTGGCCAGGAAGAGATACGGAGATTTTTTCGCAGCGGCGGAAAGCTGTGGTTTGAAATCACCAAAAACATTTAACTGCGTATCAATGGTTTTGGCACTATTCAGATCAAAGCCATATTCACCAACCCAGCGAAAAGTTTTGCCGCCGGGAATTTGCTGCAAATTTTCGGTGTTGATGTTGCGCTCCCGAAAAACAGCTTGATCTTCCTCGGTAAAATCTTCGCCGATGACACCCACAACCGAAGTGTCAGTAAAATACGAAGCCGAAGCTGAAAAATGTGTGGCGGCTCCGCCCAGGCTGCGCTCGCGCTCGCCGAAGGGAGTTTTGACGGAATCAATTGCGACTGAACCTACAACTAAAAGTGACATTAACTTTTTTTCTTTCCTTCCTGTTTTTCTTCTTTATCTTCAGTTTTTTTGCCGGAATTTACGGTTAACGATGCAAGGCGTTTTTTCGCTTCTGCATTAAATTTGCTGTCGGGAAAATTATCCGCAACATTCGTCAGGCACTTGACAGCTTTTTCCTGATCGTTGTCGCGTAAATAGACTTCGCCAAGCAGGAAATAAACTTCGTCCATTTTTGAAAATTCACTATTCGTATCAATGATTTCATTCAGGCGATCAGCAATCGCTTTGTTCGTGCGCGTCAATGCGTCCTTATCGTTTTTATCAACCTTGCGCTTGAAGTATTGCCACGCGACATCCAAATGATGCGCTCCTTCTTTTTCCATTTGTGGATCACGCTTGGGAGCCACCGGGCCACGACTAATTTGTGCCGCATAAACTCCGCTCAGCGAGCAGAATCCACCGTTGCAAGTGTCGCCGACCAAAGCACCCACTCCGGCAAAGGCGATGACCAGAAAAAAGGGAAGAATAAAATTCGCTTGAGTTTTCATTACTACCTCCTCAGAAAAATGTAGCATAAACTTTACAGTTTGCGGTCGTGTCCAACAACGTTTTGCTATCCCAATGTGCCGTCATCGCCACCGTCGCAAACTGGAAAGTAGGCGCTACTTTTATTCAAAATACTTGCCAATAATCGCTGCCAGTCTTTGCTTAGCTTCAGCCGTAATAGCGCTCGGTTGCGTCAGAATAGCATGTTTTAGCGCTGAACCACATTTGCAGGTGCGTTCGGTGTTTGTCAGCAGGCGCACAGCTTCACGAATCATGCGTTGGGCGTTGGCTGAATTTTTGTTCAGTACCTCAATGACCATATCAACTGTCACCGCATCGTGATCGGGATGCCAGCAATCGTAATCGGTCACCAGCGCCATCGTTGAATAACAAATCTCGGCTTCACGGGCCAGCTTGGCTTCCTGCAAATTCGTCATGCCGATCACATCCATGCCCCAGTTTCGATAAAGCCTTGATTCTGCCAAAGTCGAAAAAGCCGGGCCTTCCATACAGCAATATGTGCCGCCACGATGCACTGTAATTTCGGTGACTGTTTTGCCTGCCTCCGCAATGATCTCTCCCAGCGCATCGCAAACCGGATGCGCAAAAGTGATATGTGCAACCAGCCCTTCGCCAAAAAAAGTCGAGATGCGTCCGCGTGTGCGATCAAAGAATTGATTGGGGATCAAAATATCAGTCGGCGCGTATTGTTCCTGCAACGAACCCACCGCCGAAGCCGAAATGATCCGCTCCACCCCCAGCATTTTCATCCCGTAGATATTGGCGCGAAATGGTAATTCCGAAGGCATCAGCTTATGCCCACGCCCATGCCGCGCCAGAAAAGCTACGGGCTGACCTTCCAGCGTGCCCAGAATGTAATTATCCGAAGGCTTGCCAAAAGGCGTTTCCAGACTAACTTCGCGGACATCGGTTAGGCCTTCCATTTGATAAAGACCGCTGCCGCCGATAATGCCAATTTTTGCTTGTTCCATTTCTTCTCCCGAAAATAATGGATGTCAGAGGCACGTGAAAACCTGTCTCTCTGACATCCAGAATTTTTTGCCTGAAGTTATTTCTTCTTTGGCTCTGCCGACGGGGCAGGTGAGCCTTGTGGCGCAGCAGGGACAGCAGGAGCATCGCCTCCAGCGCCAGGCAATCGCAGCCCTTCATCCGCTTTGACGCCTTTGACGTTGACGACGAAATCGGCTGGCGCAGCGACCGGATATTTCAGCGTTGCATCCTCAACGGCGCGCGTCATTTTTTTCTGCGTCAGCTTCTGCTCTGCGTCGGTTGCCTCGCGGGTCATAAACAGAATGTGTCGTGCCAAAACTAATTCCTGTTCACCATCCGTTGTCACATCATCTTCACCTTTTTTGGGTGCTCTGGTCTGCCTGTCTTCAACTTTGATGATGTGGTAACCAAATTGAGATTTAACCAGATCGCTGATTTTGCCTTTTTCCATTTTGTAAGCGACTTCTTCAAATTCTTTGACCATCCGACCTTTACCAAACCAGCGCAATAATCCGCCATCTTTTGCCGAGCCGTCACCAGAATACTGTTTGGCGAGCGCGGCAAAATCTTCGCCAGCCTTGACACGCTTGAGTACGTCTTCGGCCTGTTGTTTAATTTTCTCAGGATCGGCTTCGGGATGCGCGGCGTAATATTCTTTCAACTCTTCCGGCGTTGGCTTCATCTTGTCGCCCAGCTTTTCCTGATACAAACCCGCCAATAATTGTGCGCGTTGCAGCTTTAATTGCAGGAGTGTATCAGGCGTTTTGTCCAGGCCAGCCTTACGTGCACGATCTGCGCGAATTTTGAGATCAGCCCAACCCTTTTTGCCATTTTCAATTTGTTCTTTGGTTGGCTGTTCTTTGCTGCCTTCGGTCATCATTTTGACGAAGGTCTCATATTCTTTGGTATGTGCTGTCGCATAAGCCGTGAGTTCCGCTTCAGGTGTTTCTGCCGGAGGTTTACTGCCATCGCCGCTCGCTTGTTTGGCATCGGCTTCAGCCAAAAATCGCTCGGTCATAAAATTAAGCTGCTGTTTATATTTATCGGTTTTTTCCAATCCTTCCGCCTGTGCCGCCTGCGCAATTGAAAAAACCTCTTTCACCTTTTTTAGTAAGTCCTGCCGCTGCTTGTCATTTTGTGCAAGCTGGCGTTTGGCCTGATCCGGGAAAGTCTCCACAAGCGCGGTCAGTTCCTGCGCGGTGATTTCCTTAAAAGAATCACCGCCGAAATTGAAATATTTACACGCTGTAAACGAACCCAGCGCGACGATGACGAAAAGAAAAATAAATGCGGTTCTTAGTTTAGTATTCAAAATAAAGACTCCCTTTTTCAAAAAATTTTGTAGCCCGGACTGCTTGCCCGTAAGCTGTGGTTTTAAAATTCTGCTTAGCAACTTTGTACTAATTCAATTAATACGCCTCCGGTGCTGGCCGGATGAATAAACGCCACAAGCGTGTCGCCTGCACCAATGCGGGGATTTTCATCAATCAACCGGATGCCCTGCTCTTTCAAATGTGCAAGTTTAGCGTTGATGTCAGGGACTTCGACACAAAGGTGATGAATTCCTGCTCCGCGTTTCGCCATAAATTTTCCAACAGGTGTTTCTGCGCCTGTTGGCTCAAGCAATTCAATCCGACTTTCGCCCAACGGTAATAGCGCCACACGCACACCCTGATCTTCAACGACTTCAACTTCATGAAGTTCCAACCCCATTGCCTCACGCCAGAATTTCAGTGCTTCATCAATTGAAGCAACCGCAATTCCGAGGTGGCTAATTTTGGGCGCTGATTCTGCTGCTGGTTGACTCATTTGCGTTAGGGATGAAGCTGCAATAATTTTTTCTACGATGCTGTAAGGATCGTTCCGACGCTCGGAAACTTCCACGGCGTATTCCTTAAGTTGTTCGGCGCTGACGGATTGTAAAGCGCGTTTGAGCAAACGATCACGCAAGATTTCAATGATGCGATTTTCTGCGACGGCAACACGGCGAGTCTGTGATGATGCGCGGGTGCGGACAAAATTCCCATAACTTTCAATCGCTGCGGCAAGTTCAGCGATACCGCGATTTTCAGTGGCGACCGTGCGTACAATTAACGGTTGCCAGCCATCAGGACGCATCGTCATTTCCAACAGGCCGATCAATTCGCGTTCGGTTTGCGCGACGCCATCGCGCTCAGCTTTGTTGATGACAAAGATGTCACCGATTTCCATGATCCCGGCCTTGATCGCCTGAATACTATCGCCCATTCCTGGCACCAGGACGACGACACAAACATCCGCCGTTTTGACAATTTCAATTTCGTCCTGTCCCACGCCGACGGTTTCGACCAAAGTTCTATCGTATCCGGCAGCATCCAAAACCGCAACCGCATCAACTGTTGCCCTTGCTAATCCGCCCAGATTTCCCCGCGTCGCCATTGAGCGAATAAAAACATTTGGATCCGTGGACAAGGCCTGCATCCTGATGCGATCACCGAGCAATGCGCCGCCGGAAAACGGACTGGAAGGATCAACCGCCACAATCCCAATCGTTTTTTCCAGCGAACGATAATGCAATGCCAGTTTGTCAACGAGCGATGATTTCCCCGCGCCGGGAGCGCCCGTAATCCCGATGACCAATCCCTGCCCGGTATGGATGAATAATTCTTTCAATAATTCGGTCGCTGCCGGAGCTTCGTTTTCAATCGTAGAAATAGCACGAGCCACAGCACGCGGATCGCGGCTCAGGATTTTCTCAATCTGGGTTTGTGTTTGACTCATGAGATGACTACTCGTCTTTGACGAAACGGTAAATATACCCGTAAAGCTGGCTAAATTCCACCGCTGTTTTGTTTAAATGATCGCCTGCCTGCCGAATAACGTATTTGCTGAAAAGCACTGACTTAGGTAATCTGATTTTTCATCCGGCTATTTTTACCTTGATAATAAAGTTATGACTACCATTCGCATCGCGCTCGCACAAATCAATCCGAAGATGGGAGATTTGGCTGGCAACACAGCAAAAATTATCCGCTACATTGAACAGGCGCGCACGCAGGGCGCGGACATCGTAGCGTTGCCCGAACTCGCCATCACCGGTTATCCGCCTGAAGATTTATTGCTCAAGCCGCAATTCATTGCTGCCAATCTGAAAGCATTGGACGAAATCATCAACGTCTCAACAGACATCACCACGATTGTCGGTTTCGTTGACAAAACTACGGACATTCACAACGCTGCTGCCGTGATTTACAACGGTGAACTCAAAGGCGTGTATCACAAAACCTATCTGCCTAATTATGGCGTATTTGATGATTACCGTTATTTCAAAGCCGGACAGACCGCGCCGGTTTTCCTGCATGGTGATGTGCCAATCGGCGTAAATATTTGCGAGGACATTTGGTATCCCGGCGGCCCGACGCAGGTTCAGGCGCTGGTTGGAGCGCAAATTATCATCAACATTTCGGCGTCCCCCTACAACGCCGAAAAAGGAACTGACCGCGAGCGAATGCTCGCCACGCGTGCTGAAGACAACGCCGTCGCACTGGCTTATGTAAATCTGGTTGGCGGGCAGGATGAACTGGTGTTCGATGGGGCCAGCCTGGTGTTTGATGAGCGCGGGCATTTGATCGTCCGCGCCAAAAGCTTTGAGGAAGATTTGGTGTTCGCCGACATCAATACGGAAAGGGTTTTCCGTGAACGCTTGCACGATCCCCGCCGCAGGCAGGAACGCATTGATGTAACCAGCGCAGTGATGCGATCTGAGAGCATCCAGCTCGGCGAAAAACCCGCCCCGGCAAAAGAAAATAAAATTACATCCGCAATCGCGCCCCGCTTATCGAAAGTCGAAGAAGTTTACCAAGCCTTAGTCCTCGGCACACGCGATTATGTTCGCAAAAATGGTTTTGAGCGCGTAGTTATTGGTCTTTCCGGCGGCGTAGATTCGGCGCTTGTTGCCTGTATCGCGGCTGATGCGCTCGGCGCTGACAAGGTGCGTTGCATATTTATGCCAACACGTTACTCATCGTCTGAAAGCGCACGCGATGCAAAATTGCTGGCTGAAAATCTCGGTGTGCAATACGAAGAAATTGTCATTGAAGATACTTTCAATCAATACCTTGCAATGTTGCAGCCTGTCTTTGCAGGCACGCCGATGGGTATTGCTGAGGAAAATCTACAGGCGCGTATTCGTGGAAATATTCTGATGGCGATCTCGAATAAATTCGGTGCACTTGTCCTGTCAACCGGCAACAAAAGCGAAACCAGCGTGGGCTATTCAACCTTGTATGGCGATATGTGTGGCGGCTTAACAGTTATCAAAGACGTGCCAAAGATGCTGGTTTATGAGCTTTGCCATTACGTTAATAAACGTAGTGCGGAGCCGCTCATTCCTGAATACATTATTACTCGTGCGCCGTCAGCAGAGTTGCGTGATAACCAAAAAGATCAGGATTCATTGCCACCTTACGAAATTCTTGACGCGATTTTAGAAATGTATGTTGAGCAGGATATGAGCATCGAAGCGATCCTAGCCGAAGGTTACGACGAACAAACTGTGCGCTGGGTCGTGCGCACAGTAGACATCAACGAATACAAACGCCGCCAGGCTGCGCCAGGTATTAAAGTGACGACACGTGCGTTTGGACGTGATCGCCGGATGCCAATTACCAATGTATATCGTGGGTAATTGCCTTCCAGCGAACAGGTAAAAACTAACCCGGAGAACGCCATATTTTTCTCCTCTCAGCTAAAGATTCTCTCCTTACCGAACTCGGTTGCATGTGCCATTATGTCAATTACTATCGGACAAATTGTCAAAAACTTAATTCCCACTGAACCTGTCACGATCACGCAAATGCAGGATTTGGGGAAGATGGTTTCGGTTAGCTACACAGGCGTGAACACCAATATCTCCAGCAACAAAGTCCTCACACGCGAGGCATTTGATAATCTTGAGGTCGTAACAGAGCAGGGTGTTTTCAATTTCACTGGTAATCCTCAGAAATTTTCACTCTTTGCCGAAGCTGAAAGAATCAATTCTGCCTATCAATTTGATCCACTCTTCGCCGTCAGTTGCAGCATTGTAGATCCGCTACCGCATCAGGTCGAAGCGGTCTATAAATTCCTACTCCCGATGCCCAAAATTCGGTTTTTGCTGGCGGATGACAC
>JANMKB010000402.1:0-3304 GCA_031371805.1 Blastocatellia bacterium
GCAAACGGAATCTCTAACTGCGCCATTTCTTCAGTTACCAGAGCCAGCGTAATCGGATGAATTTCCGGCAATTCGATGGTAGGTTCAGACTTCGCTGCGGAGGTTGTGACTGGCGCTGGCTCAGGATTTTTTTCGGCGACAGTATTATCAGATTTTGGATTAGCTTCAGCAGTCGCAGGCGGCGTTACAGTTTCAGTTAGAACCGGAGTTTCAGGTTTGGTATTTTTCGCTACAACAGTTGTTTTTTCAGGTGCGACGGGTGCGGGTGGTTCAGCTTTTGTCTCGACTGGCGGCGGAGTTGATTTGGCCAGCAAAGCTGTTTCACGTGCTCTGCCGATTTGCTCATCCAATCCAGCCAGCGAGCCGTGAATTTTGCGATATAAAGATTCAATGACAGCGCGATTGAGATCAGCGCCACCCGAATTTTTATCCGGCGGTTCATAGGCAGCTAGGTATAATTTCAACGCTTCTTCTTTTTGTCCGGCGCTTTCCTTCGCCATTGCCAGATGCCATTGCGCACGATTGCGTTCGGGAATCGTGCCATAAATATCTACGGCCTCTGAGAGTGATTTGACGGCCTCATCTTTGCGATTTAATTTGAGCAACGCACGACCACGCAAAGTTAAGGCGCGGCCTTTTAAAACCCGCAATCGTCCATCCCGATCATAATTCGGAAAATCGCGTAACGACCCTTCCGACGCAGTTGCAGTTTCCGCCAGGTCCAACGCCTGCTCTGCAAGTTTCAGCGCAACGTCTGCCGTCTGGCTTCCCTGCAACAACCGCTCGGCAGCATAAAGCTGGCGAAATGATTTGCGCGATCCTTCAGTCTCAACAAATTCGTTAGTTGATTTTTCCGCCTCAGCCACCGCTAATTTATTCGAGGCCTGATTCAGCACCATTGAAGAAACTGTCCCCGCCGATGTTTGTTTAGCCTTGCGCACAGCTTCATCAAAGCGCGTCAGGGTTTCAGACAATTTGAATTCAATGTCAGTCGTGATCGGCTCCGCCTGGAATAACGACGCCTGTCGTTCGCGGGCTAAAAGCTCCGCTACATTATCGGCCTTTGCATCAAGCGAGCCGCCCAGCCGGGTTTGAAATTTTCCGGCTTTATAGCTGAACGCTTTATTGAATTGTTCAATCGCGCCATCAAAATCTTCCACTGCCAAATAAATTTTGCCGAGGGTGAAATGCACGTAAGGAAAATCTGCATACCGCATTGCCGCCAGAATATGACGTTCGGCGTCAAAATATTTGGCCTCTGACAAATCAATTTCCGCCGCTACAATTTGCGCCCAACTGTAACGCGGTTCGGCAGCCAGAGCCGTCTCCGCCGCCTGCCGCGCCCTGACAATATTGCCACGCGTTAAATGGGCAAAGGCGATTTGTGTTTGCAGATAATAATCCTGCCGCAAATCCGCATTCGTAATTTTTGCGGCCTGGGCAAAAGCTTCTTCGGCTAATTTATCTTTGCCCAGCGCGAGATCAGCCAGGGCCAGGCCTTTGTACGAAGCGGCATGTTGCGGATCAATACTCAGTTGATGATTGTACAGATTGACGGCGACCTCATACGTGCCACGCGCTCGTTGCAAATTTCCCAACTCAAAGTAGGCACGACGATCATTCGGGTCAAATTTGATCGCCTTTTTGTAATTTGTCGCCGCGTCGTCAAGGTTCAAATTTAATCGTTGTGCCGAACCCAGCGCCCGATAAATACGCGCATCTTCCGGGGCCAGTTTGACGGCATTCCCCAGCGCCCGCAGAGCTTCGCTGGCAGCCTCAAGGCTCATATAAAATTCACCCAGGGCGGCCAGCCGTTTGGCCTCCTGCGCAAATCGCACTTCCATCTCACGCCCCAGCAAAATCGCCTCTGTGCGATAGCCGCGCACAGAAACGGCCAGGGGAATCCGTGCGGCAGTCTCTTCAAAAAACTTGTCGTCAACCTGTTTGGGAAAGGCAGCGATAGCCCGCTTGAAAGTTAGAATCGCCGCGTCAATATTTTTCTCTGCCAGTTGCGTTTCGCCAACCATCGCCAAAGCCCGCGTGAGTTCAGCACGAGCGGCATCCGCATTCGGCGCATTGGGCTGGGCCTGCAAAAATTTTTGCAGCGCCTCAATCCGCGCAGCAGGCTCAGTGAGGGCTAACGCCGCATCAAGCGTCGGTTGCGTGTCTTGCGAAAATGCGCCGAGGTTGAAGGAGAAAAGCAAAAACAGCGCGAAAAAAAGTTGCTTAATCGTTGGGTTGTGGACAGATAAAACCATTACTTTACGCCAGGATCAGATTGTTGACTCTGTTAATAATTAACCAGCAAATAATAGGCGTTCAGGCAGGTAAAGTAAAACTCGAAATTTTACTTTTTGTAGCGGTGGCTTGGAATCGAAACAACTCCCTGCCATCTAATTAAAAATGCGGAGCCAGGTTTTGCCTGTGACTCCGCATTATGTCCATTTTTGTAATGATGGATTTTATTTTTGCGTTACAAAGCTACGGCTTGTTCCGCCCACACCTGAAACTCACGATGTTTATTGATTTCAGCGTGCGCTTTGATTTCACCCGAAGCAGTTTTCAAGATGTGCTGGAACAAACGCTCGCCGACTTCTTTAATGCTTTCCGTGCCGTCAATGATGCCGCCCGCGCTCACATCAATGTCGTGCTTCATTCGTTCAAATGTTGCCGTGTTTGACGACATCTTGAGGACCGGCGCGATGGCGTTGCCGATGGTGGTGCCGCGTCCGGTCGTGAAGACGATAATGTTTGCGCCTGATGCAACTAAGCCCGGTGTTGATTCCTGATCGTAGCCGGGGCCTTGCATCAAATTCAATCCACGTTCTCTCACGCGTTCGGCGTAATTGATAACGCCTTCGACACGCGTGGTTCCGCCTTTGGCAATTGCGCCTAAAGATTTGATCGTGATGTTGAGGAGTCCGCCTGCTTTGTTGCCGGGGCTGGGGTTTTCATTCAAGACGCCGCCGAATTTTGAGGCGTAATCTTTGTACCAGTCTACCAGCGCATAAACTTCACGTCCTGTTTTCGCATCTTTTGAGCGTTGCGCCAGTAAATGCTCAGCGCCGCAGAATTCAGGAATTTCGGTCAACAGCGCAGTCCCGCCGTTACGAATTATTAAGTCAGAACAGACGCCCAGCGCAGGATTTGCCGACAGTCCGCTGAAGCCGTCAGAGCCTCCGCATTTCAAGCCTAAAACCAATTCACTGGCAGGCACGGGAACGCGAGCATTTTTATTGGCTTCTTCCAGCATTTCTTCGACGAATTGCAGCCCGCGTTTGATGGCGGCTTGTGTACCTCCTTC
>JANMKB010000431.1:0-3513 GCA_031371805.1 Blastocatellia bacterium
ATTCCCACGAATTGACGGGACGCGATTTCAAATCTTTCTCGGTGATCTTGCGTGCCCATTTCGGTGGCGTGAACGGCATTGGTTTGCCGTAATCGCGCGAGGTGAAAAGAATGCTGCAACCTTGCGTTTTGTTATCGGCAGGTTCAGGCGCAAGCGATTCGTTGAATTCGGCACGCGATTCGTGGCCGACTTTGAATTCTGCGCCTGCTTCCAGCCCTAAGCGACTGTCACCCGTGCAATCGGCAAACAACTTCGAGGTGATGCGGTAAATGTGTTCGGTGCGATCACAACGCGCTTGCACACGCTGAATCATTCCGTCTTTTACTTCGGCGTTGTACAGCGTTGTTTCCAGCAGCAACGTGATGTTTGGCTCGCTCACGACTTTGTCATAAAGCAACAAGTCCCACAGCTCCCAACAGCGCTGCGGATTATTCGTGGCATCATCCAAACGGATCTCTTCGAGCAAGCCACCTTCGCGCCAACCGGGACGGCCTTTGTGATTGTTGGAGCCAACGACGTGCATCTTGACTTCGCTGGAAGAATTGCCGCCGAGCCGTGAACGATCTTGCACGAGTACGACTTTTGAACCGTGCCGTGCCGCGCTAATCGCAGCGAGGCATCCGGCTAAGCCACCGCCCGCGACCAACACATCGCAATTCAACTCGACGAGTTTCATATTGCGTTCCAGCGGAGCCGCCGCCAGATTGCCCGCAGGCGCGAGGCGTTGCATTTCTTGTCGGATTTGTTCGGCAGTGCGCTTGTCCTGGTCTTGTGCCAGCGCGTCTACGCTGATGAACATCGAATAGCCGGTGGTCGCGGCTGCGGTTGTCAAAAAGTCTCGTCGTTTCATAAGCCCTCTTTTTTAATGATGTCGAATAGACATAAAAATGTATGACAGAAAAATAAGGAATCCATCTGCGAGATTCCAGTAAGCTTCTGACTGTATCTCACTGGTGAATCGTTCGGTACGACACTTCATTTCGTGCGATATTGATCCACTGAATGGCCTGTAGCTTTGTATGTTCGAGCAACTTGTGTGCGTGAGGCACAAACAGGTCAGTAGCATTGGAAAATGCAGTGATTTTGAATGCGACATCAGGCGCGACCAGACGGAATTTTTGCAAGCCAAGAAGTGTTTCATTGGAAACTACTTCGACTTCTTGCATTTCTGGTTCTTCCCTACCAATCCAGTGCGTCAACGCTTCTTCATACAAGCTGTTATCAAGACCAGTTCCAACCTCACCCAGAAAAGCTTCAACCCATTGGCGAACTGGTTTCCCGCCAAATTCTTGCCAGCCTTCTGCCGTGACTTGAAAACCTGTTCTACCGCATAACCGTAATGTCGTATTGATAAATTCGTACTGTACTTTTTCGGTTCGCATATTGACAAGTTTTCCGTGCGAAAGTTCGGTCAGCAATAAATAATTCAGTAGTTGCGAGCGATGACGTGCCGCCAATGCTTCCACAGTCTTGAATTCAAAGATTGCACTTCTTGCAACCAACGCATCCAGAAAATAAGTTTTGCTGAAATCTTCGAACGTCACGTGAACTGGAACTTCAAGTTGAGTGTCAGGAAAGCGCCGGGCGAGTTCCCGCTGATAGATTTTCTCGTCAAAGAAGCGTCCAAATTCATTGTGAATATCGAAAACACATCGCATTACGTCATGCACAATTTTGCCAAACGCAACTTGATCCAATCGGTTGATCACAGTGTCTACGTTTACTGGCATAAAGCACCTCACCATAAAAGATTCTATTTTTCTGTCACACATTTTTCTGTCTAATTGCTTTTTACTGGACAGAAAAATAGAATCAAATTGAAAACTTAACCCAACCACCCGTTTCTACCGATTGATTCGCTATTAAAATCGTAGCGCAATCCATCATCCCTACATTTACATCACAAATCGTTTTCGCATCTTGCCTGCGGACGTGATCAATGAACGAAATCAGTTCGTCGCGCGTGTCGTTACCTTCGGCAATATCAATTTCAAATGGTGCGCCGCGATGCGCCCACGGATCATTCGACAGCTTCAATGTCTTGCCCGCAGTCACTACAGCAGCGTTTGCATCCGCAGCGTTCTTACCGCCTTCCCAATTCACCGCGTCAGTGCCTTTTTCCTGAAAGAGTAGCCCCTTTTCGCTCGTGAGATAGAGGCTGCCTTTTGTACCCATAATCAATTCGGCAGCGCCTTCATACGCGTTGTTGCAAATCGAAGTGTAATTTGCGCGCACGGTGTAAGGCTGACCTTTCACGTCTTTCAACTCATATTCATACAAGCACGAAATGTTGTCGTAAACTTCGCGGCCATCGCGGAAATACTCAATGCCGCCCGACGCAATGACGCGTTTCGGATGCGTGCCGAGAAACCAGTTCGCTACGTCCATTTGATGGCTGCCGAGTTCGGCCATCAATCCAGCGGAATAGGCTTTGTATAAACGCCAGTTAAGCTTGCGTTCGAGCTTCAACCAATTCGCATCGTTCTTTGGCACAGGCACCGGACGCCGCCACGAATTGTTGCGATGCCATTGCGCTTTGATCGAAGTCACTTGCCCGATCATCCCCGCCGCGACCATCGCTTGCGCCTGTTTGTAAATCGCATTCGCGCGCCGTTGCAGTCCGACTTGAAACACACGCTTTGAGGCGATGACTTGCGCCACTAATTTTTTCGCTTCGTCAACCGTGTAACACATCGTCTTTTCCAAAAAGACATCACAGCCCGCACTCAAGCAATCCGCCGCGACTTGATAATGCAGATACAACGGCACCGCGATGACGACGGCTTGCGGCTTTAATTCATCCAGCATTTTGCGATAGTCGCTGAACGTCTTCACCTGCGGTCCGGCATATTTTGCGCCTTGCTCAAGATGTGGCGCGTAGTTGTCGCAAACACCAATCAACGCCAACTCATCAATCGTCGTCAGCGCACGAATCAAATCTGAACCACGCCCGCCCGTGCCGATAATCACCGTGCGAATCGGCGCTTCGTCCGCACGCAGCAACGCACTCGAAGCCAACGTGGCTCCGGCGGTTTCTAAAAATGTGCGGCGTGTGATAGGCATAATCTCAAAACCATTCAACGTGCAGGTCAGCAATGTGCTTCAAATAAACATTGGCGTTTTCTCTTCCCATCGCCAACAAGGCTGTCGAAAAAATTTCAGCCTCTGCTGCATTCTCAGCGAATACCACACAAGCATCAGCACCACTCAACAACGCGCCCGAATGCGGATTGACGATGTCAGATTGCGCCTGATGCACGTGTCGTATCGCCGAACATGAGAAGCCGCGATTTTTCAATGCTATGCGTTTCACGATTTCTTCGGGCTTGAGCGGATGGCGAATAGCTATCGGCCATTCGTGCTCACCAATCACCAGCACCGAACTCGTTCCACCTTGTAACAAAGCATCATTCACACCAAAGCGCGATAAAATTTCGCGTCCACAATCCAGCGCATAGCCTTTGCCGATTGCGCCTAAATCAATCGCGATGTCAGTTCGTTTGAATGCCACCG
>JANMKB010000448.1:0-12163 GCA_031371805.1 Blastocatellia bacterium
GCGCTTTTCTTACGACGCCAGAAATTAATTGCCTTGCTAACTTTCTCCTTCGCACACAGTAGCGGCGTTGCTGCGCTCGCCGCTCGCAGGCAGGATGCCGGCGCTCCCAAAGGAGTGTTGTGATAGAATTCCGGCACGATAAACCTTTTTGGTAAGGGAAATTCATGAACTTATGATTGAGCAGAGGCGCAGATAAATTTATGTGGCAAAAAATTGAAGCAGACCAGTTTGAAGAACGCACGTTGTCCGACCTGCATACACAGACAATCACGCAGATGATGACTGACCCCGACTTAACCGAGGTAGAAAAACAGGAATTGTTGCGACAGCTTGAACTGCCTGATGAAGCTTGGATTCCCATTGAATTGCCTTTGGGAGCAGAACAAGTTTCCGAAACGATTATTCGGCTGCGGCAGGGAGAACGCGTGTGATCTGGTACTGTGATTCCAGCGCCCTTGTCAAACGGTATGTGCGCGAAACGGGCAGCCGCTGGTTTCGCGAGCAGTCCAGTCAGCATCGCCTGTTGACCAGTACGCTGGCAGTAGCCGAAGTTCCTGCCGCACTGGCACGACGCAAACGAGACGGCACACTTTCGACTTTTGAATTTCATCGCAGCCGCACCCACCTCACCCGCCATTTGCAAGCAGGGCAGTATGCACTTCTTTCCCCGACACTCGAAGTAATTGAACAAGCCGCCTTGTTAATTTACCATCTGCCGTTGGCGGGATATGATGCTGTTCATCTCGCTACGGCATTGCTCGCGCTGCGCAGTGTTGACCGAGGACAATTCTGTTTTCTGACAGCGGATCAGCAGTTACGGCGGGCGGCTGAGGCTGAAGGGGTAACGACAGAAAATCCAAGTGAGCATCTCTGAAAGGTTTTCCCAGACTGAAAGCAGACGGAGTTTACGGGGAAATTGCTGGAAGAGTGAAACCTGGGAGCGCACAGTCCTGGGTACTCCCCTTTTTACATCTGCAACAACCGCGCCGCAATTTCATCCATCACAGCATCGGCTTTTTCCATAATCTCGGCGGGCGTCTGATCCTGAATTGGATGCTCGACATAGATTGCGTCAAAGTCTGCGCGTCCCAAGGCCTTTGCCTGAATGCGGGCGGCTTTCATAAATTCTGTGGTAGCGATGGCGACGGCAGGAATTCCTAAACTTTCGAGTTTTGTCGTGTCGTGCAAACTGCACGTGGTGCACGATCCTCAATCGGCTAAGGCTTCGATAACGGCGTGAGGGTGCGACGCTAAAATCTGCTCCAACACCGCATCTGGCGCGGGTTTCGTGAAGGTGGGCTTCGTGATCCGAATAATTTTTGCGACGCCAAAACGGTTTGTGAGTGAATCAGCTACGCGATCAAGAAAGATGCTGCCACCGGGTTTGCTGATGTCGAGCAGAGCTACGGTTTTGCCGCTGAAGGTGTGCAACCGCGGCGCTGCGGGACGTGGTTTCGTAAAGGTTTCATTCAGGGGGTTCACTAAAATTGTCGTCATAATATTTTCCTGTCACGCTAAAGCGCGAACTCTGCCTACCTGTGACGAGGTACCAGCTCGCTACCGCTCACCGTACTGTACCGATGATGCCAACATCAAAGATCAGCGTCAATCCACGCTGCAAATAAACCAATATTATTACTGCCCCATTTGATCCATCCAAAGCCTTCTTCGCCCCATTCTTCACCCCAAGAATTTTTTACTAACCACGCCTGTTTCGTATTGTCCCAGCCAACTAACAGCACGACGTGATTCACCATCCCCATATCTTTTTCGTTGAAGACGCCGCCGCGATAATTCGCCAGACATTCATCATAAAAAATTGGTGCAACGATGGGGCCGTGTTCGACTAAGGCTAATTTTAATTGCGCGACGCTCGGCAATTTATCCGGCGGAGAATTCACATAATCCCACGAACTGGCATTCTGAAATCCTCCCGACGGGTTGCACGTAAATTTTTCTCCCATCTTGTACTCGACTTTAGGATTGCTCCACTCGCCCGTAGCTTTGTCACGTTTTGGATAAGGGGATGCCATCGGAATCCCTTTATTATACACCATAAAATCGAAGGCATTCCCGTGCCATCCGCTCTTGCAGATCGCGTTTTTTTCGATAGGCATACAGTTCAGCAAATCCTGTACATAGGGCTTCGATTCAGAAATTTGAGCCATCATCAACTTACCCGGTTGTAATGGATCGAAGATAAATTTCGTAAAATTCGGACTGTTGTAACTTGGACTGTAGTGGCTGGCAGCCACTGCCGCGACGGATGCAAACGCCCAACAGGTGTTACAGCCTTCGCCTTGATTTTCCACTATGCCGACAGGAACCTTCAGATCACGACGACAATCATATCGTTCCGCCTCAAGATATTTTTTCAGATACGGCTTGGTCGTAAATTGAAGGATCGCATCGTCAACCAACTTGCGCCATTTCTTTTTGTCTTCGGCAGTCGCTTTGGGGCTATTTTTAATCCACGCATCATAGACCTGATTGTAACTATCTATCTTGCGTTGCTTACAAGCCAACGCCCTCGCATGGACTTCTTTAGCGCGCTCGGTTTCTCCGCGCGGAACGGTCAGGACTCCCCATTTTTCCGTAATCCGCTTCTTGTCCTCTTTCGTCATCGAAGTGCCGACCAGATACGTCATCGGTTCGTCCGATACGTTTTTTGTTGGAGAACAGGTTAGTGGCTTCGCAGAAGCTTGGGCTGTCGCAGCTTCACCAGCTCGCGGTTGAGGTTTGGAATTTTGCCTCACCTGCGCTTCGACGGTGATTGAAAATATAAGTACAAAAATAATTACTCTCAACATAAATTTTCTCCTGAGCTACTAAAAATTTGCGTCAATCCATGCTGCAAATAATCCAATGTTATTGCTGCCGTATTTGATCCAGCCGAAGCCTTTTTCGCCCCACTCTTCACCCCACGAATTTTTAATCAGCCACGCTTGTTTGGTATCGTCCCAGCCGAGTAAGACGACTACGTGATTCACCATGCCAGCGTCTTTTTCATTGAAGACGCCGCCGCGATAATTTGCTAAACATTCATCGTAAAAAATTGGTGCAACGATAGGGCCGTGTTCGACTAAGGCAGTTTTTAATTGCGCAACACTGGGCAATTTATCCGGTGGAGAATTTACGTAATCCCACGAATTGGCACGCGTAAATCCTTTGTTCGGCTGACAGGCAAATTTCTCACCCGGCTTGTATACATTTTTCGCGTACTTGAAGCTTTTGCCATCCGCCTGAGTAAGCTGCAGGTCGCCCTGATATACCATCGGAATACCTTGCTTGTAGACCATAAAATCGAAGGTATTCCCGTGCCATCCACTGCTGCAAATCGCGTCTTTTTCGATGGGCATACAGTTCAGCAAATCCTGTACAAACGGCTGACTTGAAAAGACCGCAGTAGATCCAGGAATCGCCCAGACAAGATCCGGGTTTTCAGACTCAAAATGGTAAGTAATAGCATTCGACCTATCCTGATAGTTTTTGTATTGACTTGCCAATGCCACGGCGGTTGTAGCAAACGCCCAAAACGTATTACATCCTTCGCCCTGATTCATCACCTCTCCAACTTTCACTCCCTTATCACGCCAATCAAATTTTTCCATCGCTAAACGTTCCTTAACGAATCGTGGTTCTGTCGCCGCGATGGCGCGATCAATCAACTCACGCCACCCCTTTTTTTCTGTGTCAGTCGCGTTCGGTCGTAGCACCAGCCAGCCTTCGTAAATTTTATTGTACTTATCTATCTTGCTTTGTTTGTAGACGAGCGCCTTTGTACGAATTTCTTTGGCGTGTTCTGTTTCACCCAGCGGAATCGTCAGCTTCCCCCATTTTTCCTTGATTCGTTTTTTATCCTCTTTGGTCAGCGAAACGCCGACCAGATACGTCATCGGTTCGTCCGTTGAGTTCTGAGGCGCAGGCGTGCAGGTCAATGGCTTCGCGGCAGCGGCAGTGCCTGCGGATGGTTGGCGTCCGCGCTGCGCAGCAGCCCCTTCCAGTATCACCGCGAAGAGCAGGATAAGGAGTAAGGATGAGTTCTTCATGAATTTTTCTCTAAAAATTTTGCGCTCACGTTTTAGACCTGGGGAGATGGAACGCGAGCCCGAGTTCCTCAGAAAATAAAATTCCGAAAAAGCTCCAACGGAGCGGGATACAATAGCCCAGGGTAAAACCCTCGGTTGATGACACGGCATACCCAAGCTCTGAAGGGGCGAAATAAATTATTTCGCCCCTTCAGAGCTTGTAATCTATCCCCGATCTTACCCAGGGTTACACCCGGGGCTGTCATATTGTCACCCCGTTAGGGTTCTGTTTGGAAAATCATTTTTTTAGAACCATACGGACAATCAAATATTACAGTCACGATCACTTCCGATGCAGATGTCCCCGCATTTGATTTGTTGACGCGTGCAGCCAGCGCCGACTCCGATGGATAAATTATTAACGACAGATTTCACGCATTTCGTAGTTTTGGCGTAACGTGCAATCATCTTCGATACTTGTTTGGTCGTCGCCCATCCATCCAACGTCACGACATTGTCTTTAACGCTCACGTTGATGTGCGTTCGTTGTCCTTCGTATTTAACTTTAATTTTGTCGTAAATTGATTTGACAAGTTGCTCTTTCGTGACGGATGCGCAGGCATTTTGCGTCGCTGCCATTACTGTCGTATGAGCAGGGCTGACGCTCTTGAATGAGGTCAGCGTAAAACAGACCAATAATGTAAAAACGAAAATTGCGCTGCGGATGAAAGGTAGTTGTGACATAGTTGTTTTCCTGTTATTTGAAGTTGCTCAGCATAGACAACAAGCTGTAGCGGGATTGTTTTCCAAAGTAAATTTCCTTCCCGTCCGGCGCCCACCCCAGGCTGGAAAAATAAAGTCGCCCATCGTTATTGTTCGTAATTTTTTTCGCTGCGCCTCCGCTTGACGACATCACGCACACGTTATCCTTGCCGTCCTGATGCGCAACAAAGGCAATCGTTTTTCTGTCTGTTGATAAATGAATATTGTACAGATATGCCGCTTGAAGTTTAGCGATGGAACGCGAAGGTGACTGCGCAGAGGAAGACTGAATCACGGTGACTTCAGTGGGTGATCCTGTGCCGCTTCGGGTTGGCAATGAGGCGAGGATGACTCCTTTTTCATCCGGCGACCAACCTAACAGCCGGGCATAATTTTCAGCATGAAAAAATATTTCTGTCTGTTTGTTCTCAACATTGATCACCGCTACGGTGTAGCTCATCTTGCCATCAACGGCCTTCTTCGTACTCGACGAATAAGCAATTCGTTTTCCATCCGATGACCACAGTGGGGAGGCGAGCAGTAAATTTGAATTCGTGTTATTCGTGAGTTGCGCATCACTCGCGCCATTGGCCGCAATCAGTGAAAAATTTGACAGACCATTTTTTTTCGCGCCATACACAAGGCTCCTGCTGTCAGGCGACCAACGAAAATAACTCGCTTCCTCTCGGTCATACGGAAGCACTGAATTTGCAATTAATGACAATTCTCCCAAAGCCAGTTTTTTCTCTTCGCCACCAGATGCATTGACGCTGACAAGAGTAGAAACCCGATTGCTTCCTGAGCGCATAAATGCTAATTGCTTTCCATCCGGCGACCATTGTGGAAGGACGCCATCAGCGCTCAATTGAAATGTCTGCCCGTCCTTCGTCGTAGGTTTGATGACCAGCGATCCATTAGAAATCTTGTCACCCTGACTTAAATTTTTAATGGATTGATAGGCGATTTTTTTGCCATCCGGCGATACATCCGGCCACAGCTCTGAAGTGCTGTCCGAAGCCACGGCGAATTCATTCGCGCTGGCGACGGTAACTCCCCACACGTCGGATTCTTCTTTCGAAGAACCAAATAAAATCTTCGTACCGTCAGCCGCCGCGTCCAATGCCAGCGCGTCTTTGTCGCCAAAAGTGATTTGCGCAGGCTGTCCGCCAGATGCGCTGGCGACGAACATTTGAAAGCTGCCGTCAACATTCGCGCTGTAAAAAATTCGCTGGTTGTCGGGATGCCAAACGACGTTCCTGATTTCAATTGGATTGGTCGCAACTACCTTCGCGGAGCCGCCGCTGGCAGGCATGATATTCAAACTGAACGTATCTTTTTCATTTACGCTGAGGTAAGCGACATTCGTTTCGTTCGGTGAGATATTCAGTTGAGAAATGTTTCCCTTGGAGCTGTCAAAATTCGTAAGCGGTCTGACTTCACGCGTCGCCACGTCCAACGCAAAAAGATTATTTTTCACCTGATAATAGAGCTTATTTGTTTTCGACCAGAATCTTAACGTCACATCAGCTTCATTGTTTTGGAGCGGCTTGAGTTCAGTCGGCGAGCCACCAAAATACGGAATCCGCCAGATGCCGGGATGATCACCTCTGAACGAAACGAACGCTAATTCTTCCCCATCGGGCGACCAAATCGGATTGTCATTTTTATATTCATCCGTCGTAATCTGTACTGGATTTCCGCTCGCCGTCTGCTTTACCCAAATGCTTTTCACGCGGCTTTCCGTCGAGCTGTACGCGATGCGTTTGCCGTCAGGGGAAAACGCGCCGACGCTGTACACTTCGCCAGGAGTCGCAGACCAGCTCACCAGTTCTGATGTTTTCAGCGAAGCTATCGGAGGCACGTCTACCTGATTCGTGCGCGTGAAACGCCAAACGCCAAACCCCACCGCCAAAGCCAGTAACAAACCGAGCGCATAGCGCATTAAGAAAAACGAAGACCAGGGTGCAACTGAAAGTTTATTCTGTGTTGGTGGACTGACGGATAGCTCGTTCGTCGCAACAAAATTGTTTGGCGACGTGGCAATTCCGTAATTTCCGTTTGTCTGATTCTCTCCACTTCTGGCGGTCGAAATCCCTCTTACGACATAGTGTTTGTGGTGAATCACATTCACTAAATCCTGCTTCAATTCTGTCAGAGTTTGATACCTGTGAACAGGTTCTTTGGCTAATGATTTTTTGATAATGGAGGCGAGTTCAAAATCCACCTGCGGATTGATTTCACTCGCCAGCAACGGTTCGTCATACAAAATCAAATGCAACGTATCTATGTCGTTGCGTCCGTTGAATGGTCGCGTCCCCGTCAGCATTTCATACAATAAAATACCAAAAGAAAAAATATCGCTGCGGGCATCGAGCGGGGCGCTTCTCGCCTGCTCCGGCGACATGTACGGAATCGTTCCGATGATGCCCAGATGCGTCGTGACATCTTCCAACGCGGGAGTATCTGAATCCGATCTCATCTCAGAATGGATTTGTTTCGCCAATCCAAAATCCAGCACGACCGCGACATTACGCTCATTCACAATCACATTCGCTGGCTTAATGTCGCGGTGAATAATTTCGTGCTGATGTGCCTCGTGCAGCGCATCCGCCACATCCAGCGCATACGCGAGCGCCGTTTCGATTGACAATCCTTTTTGCGAAATCAGGCGTGAGAGCGTTTCACCCTGAATGAATTGCATCGCAATAAAAACAGTGTCTTCGTGCTGTCCGACTTCGTAGACAGTGCAGATGCTCGGATGCGAAAGAATCGAAGCCGCTCTGGCTTCTCTGAAAAAACGTTGTCGCGCAGTTGGTTTGTCAACCAGCGCTGGCGACAAGGTTTTGATCGCAACAGTGCGTCCCAATTTCGTATCAATGGCTTTGTAGACTTCGCCCATGCCACCACGCCCAAGCATCTCTTTGACCTTGTAATGGTTGATGACGCGCTCCATCAGCAGCGTTTGTGTAGCGAGGGGAATCGTCAAAGCTTCATTTGAATTTTCGGCCTGTTCGTGAACAGAAAGTAAGGTGCCGGCTGCGGCTAAAAGTTCGGTGTCGGCTTCACATGAATCCTGAAGAAAAGTTGTGCGTTGCGCCGGAGCCAACTGCACGGCTTCATCAACAATTTCTTTCGCCCGATCCAACGTTGCAGACAATTTCATTGTATTTGGAAAAGAAAGCAATTATCCCGCCAACCGTACAAAAGGTTCAGCGGAATAACTGAATTTTTTTTGAGTTAGACTGCTGATTGAAAAAAATATCACCCAGCCTTGGGGGGAGGTTGGAAAAAATTCAAATTGGATAGGTCACCATCTGACTGCCGCGCGGCCCCGTGACCCAACTGTTGATGACCGCAGAAAATTTGCCTGCTGTGCCACCTGCCACAATAATTTTTAGTGCCTCAGGACGGGCGAATTTGCGATAGCACTCTTCCCCATTAATCACTACTTTCGTATAAAATGAAGCCTGATGCGTCCCTTCGCCATTGTCATTGTCAGCATAAAACCGTATCGGAATTCCCGTGTTCTCGTATAAGAAATCACGAATACTTTCTTTTGTGAAGCCGTCACGAAACAAAGTCTTCACATGCTCAGGACACAGCACCACAATTGCTTCAACCATCGAACAAGTGCGATAGCTCCACGACGTTGCCAGCGTGTGCGAAAGTGCCTGTAAAATAGTACGCCCGGTGCGGGCATAATGTTCACTGACGCCACGCGGAGGCTCGGCCGTGAATAATGAGACCGTGCTTTCTTCCATCGCAAATCCTGCTGTCACATGAAATGGTTCCCACGGGTTTTCTTCTTCGTTTTCGGCGATGCAGTACGAAAATTTGCCGGGATTCCCCAGCGTAGACATATCAATTTCGCCTGGCTTCGCACCGCCAATATTGGTCAGGATTAATTGGAACGCACGACCTAAGGTGCTGTTAGCGCGAGCTGCATTACTGAAAACATTACTGCCGGAAGCAAAGCCGAGTTCGTTGCGAATTGGCCCGTTGATGATAATTAACGGCGCAGCAAAATGTGTTGTCGCCTGTGCGCCGTGCAAATTAAATCGTTCATCACAAGCGGCGCGAATTAACGGAATCAGGACGCGCATCATTTCGGGAGCGCAACCTGCCATCACTGCGTTCGCCGCGATTTTCTCGACCGTAGCTGCGCCATAATTCGGCGGAATCAAACCAACAATTTCATCCGGCGGCAGCGTAGTCGCCTGCAACATTTTCTCGACGCGTTCAACCGTCGGAGGAATCACCGGCAGCGGATCAAATTTCAAACAATATTCAAATGGATCAATGTTATCAGGGAATTCAATGCGCGAAGCACGTTCGCCACGTTTTGCATACACATCAACCGTGACACCTGAATGCCCTGCGTCTTCACCTTCGAGATGCCGCGAAGTGCAACCGGGTTTGGTATTCGGCGAACCATCAAATTTATCCGCGATGATCACAGGTTCACGTCCGAGCAGTTCCGCAATTTTCGTCGCAATCGTATTCAAATCATCTTTATCAAATGCAATTTGCGTAAAAATAATTTGTCCAACTTCATTAATCAAAAACAGAGTCGGAACCGCCTGCGGATCGTACGTCCGCGATACTTGTAAATCCTCATCCAGCAAAATCGAAAAGCTAATTTCATTGCGCGCCACAAATTCCCGCGTCGCTTTTTCGCTGTCCTGCGAAATCCCAATGATGTCAATTAGCTCGGATTTATAGATGTTTGCGAGCCGCTCAAGATACGGAAACGTCAATTGACAAGTCGGGCAATCTGTCTCGAAGAAAATTAACAATGATGGATGATTGTTCTGAGAATACACGATTCCGTCAAGACTTTGTAATGTAAAAGATTTTGCTTGTTCGCCAGTTTGCAGCATAAATTTTCTCGCAGCTAAGTATTAAAGAATCTGTACTCTAAGCGCGTTAACAACCTCCGTCAAGCAAACCTTCATAAAGGTAACTCGTAGCGCAATCCTGCCAAGGTTGCGCAGGCTTTGCGCTTCGCAACGCCTGATCTTTTTCATTACTGAAACTTTGAAAACAACGAATAAATTTCGTTACAATGTTTTTTTATCAACATTGTAACGAAGAACAAGTCTATCCGTAACGAAGCGCCAGGGATGCGCAACCTCGGCAGGATTGCGCTACAAGCTGCTCAGCGATATTTTTCTGAACGCGTTCAATTATTTTTCTTGACGAATGATCCTATTCGCATTATCTTAATTTTGAACAAGTTCAGAAATTAATGAACGGGTTCATATTTTCAACTTTCAAGGGGAGGCTTCTATGAATTTCGTAGTATTCACTTATTTGATTTACATCGCCATCAGCATCACCCTGACGGCCTGGGTCGCGCAAACACTCCATAAAAACGGGCGTATCTTCTTAGTTGACGTTTTTCACGGCAACGAACCATTGGCCGATTCCGTCAATCATTTATTGGTCGTGGGATTTTGTCTGATCAATTTTGGCTATGTGTCGCTGGCGCTCAAACTCGGTTATGAGGTCGTCAATATGCAGGAAGCGGTCGAAGCATTGTCCTCGAAAGTCGGCATGGTACTGGCAGTGTTGGGTACAATGCACTTCTTCAATTTGTATGTGTTCAGCCGGATTCGCCAGCGCAGCACATTGATGGATGCGCCGCCGCCTGTGTTGCCGGACGGATGCACGATGGTGCAGGAGACCGAACGAAAACCATTCACGACTATTCATTTGACGTAACAGGGGAAGAAACCCGTCGCTACCGCTCAGGGTACAGTACCGCGAGCCATAGCGAGCCGGGTTTGCGCTACTGGAGAAATCGTTATGAGAACTCTGACTGTTCTTTATGATGGCAATTGTCGCCTGTGCCAGCGCATCAAAATCTGGTTACAAGCGCAACCAAAATTCATACACATGGATTTTGTGACGGCGAATTCCGTTGAAGCGAAAGCGCGTTTTCCCAACCTGGATCACGCGGCATCCGTCAAAGAGCTTTTCGTTGTCACAGACGAAGGAAATTTTTATCGTGACACCAAAGCGTGGTTGATGTGTTTGTATGCGCTACGCGAATATCGCGGCTGGGCGTTTCGCTTCAGCACGCCGGAAATGATGCCGCTGGCGCGACGCTTCGTCGTAAATATTTCAAGCCTGCGCTTTAAATTTGGCTATCGCACTTCTTAAAAGCGCCCTTGCTACGCGCAGGCTTCCGCATTAACTCAAGGAGAAAAAACTATGCCACCGAAACACAAATCATTACTCGCTGAGGGCGAAACGGCTCCCAACAAAGGCGAACAAACGAGAGCGGCAATTTTGAATACGGCGCTGGAAATGTTTGCCGAGCGCGGCTACGAAGAAACCACGATGCGGGCGATTGCTGAAAAGGCAGGGGTAGCGCTGGGCAACACGTATTATTATTTTCGCTCCAAAGAACATTTGGTGCAGGCATTTTATGATCGCCTGCACGAACAGCATCGGGCGACCTGTTTGCTAATTTTGCAGAAGGAAAAAACATTGCAGGGAAGGTTACGCGCCGTGCTTCGGCAAATTCTGGATAATGCAGCGCCGTATCATCAATTTTCGGGCGTGTTGTTTCGGACAGCGGCTGATCCGGGGAGTCCGCTCAATCCATTCAGCCCTGAATCCGAAGCAGTACGCCAGGAAAGCATCGCGTGGTTCGCTGAAATAATTAAGGGAACAAAAACGAAAATCCCGGCTGACCTTGAAGCGGAATTGCCGACGCTGCTCTGGCTGTATCACATGGGCCTCACGCTATTTTGGATTCACGACCGATCACCGCAGCAAAGCAAATCCTATCGCCTGATGGAACACACCATAGACATCGTAGCGAAATTAATTTCGTTAGCGAGCAATCCATTGCTGCGACCAGTGCGTAAATCTACGCTGCAATTGGTAGCAAGTTTGCGTGAAGAGATAACGCCTGAAGCGGCACGGTAAATTTTGTTTATTGAAGTTGTGTTTTCACAAACCCGCCAATCCGCTTAATCGCTTCGCGCCCTTCGCTCAGCATCGGATGATAGTAATGCCAGATGTGAACCATGTCGTCCCACACCTCCAATATAGTCGGCACACCCGCAGCTTTCGCCACTGGCTCCAAACTAATGGAATCAGAGAAAAATGGATCCGCCGTTCCACCGTGAATCAGCAGGGGCGAGAGTCCTTTCAAATCAGCATACAACGGCGAAGCCAGCGGACTTTTGACCTCGGCTCCGTGCAAATACAGTTGCACCAAATTCACCAGTCGTTCCCGCGTCGCCAATGCTTCCGGCGTCGCTGAATAGCTCGCACCACTCAACGTCAAATCTACCCAGGGACAAATTAAAACTCCGGCAGCAGGCAACGGCAGCCCCGCTTCACGCAGCGAAATCATC
>JANMKB010000480.1:0-1522 GCA_031371805.1 Blastocatellia bacterium
TTTTTCTGAAACAAGCCTATGTGAATTTCAAAGGCATTGGGAAATATAGCAACCTCAAACTCGGTCGTTTTGAATTCAATGATGGAATGGAAGTCGCGCCGAAAGACCCGACGTTATTAGCCGTCAAGCGCGATCACATCAGTCAACGCTTGATTGGAGCGTTCGGATTTTCGCACGTCGGACGCAGCTTTGACGGGATGCAATACGGCTACAGTAATAAGGGTTGGAATTTTACATTTTTTGGCGCACGTCCGACTGAAGGTGTCTTCCAGTTGCGTGGGATGAATGAATTAAACGTAGACCTTTTTTATGCGGCTACGACGAAATCTTTTAAATCAAAAGACAGTGAAAGTGAAGCCCGTGCGTTCGTGCTGCAATATCACGATGGACGCCGTTTAGTGAAAACTGACAACCGGGCTTTGGCGTTACGAAATGCTGATTTACCCAATAAAATCAGGCTCACCACCGTCGGAGGTCATTACATCAGCGCCATCAAATCCGGTACTGGCAAGCTGGATGTTTTACTCTGGGGCGTTGGTCAATTTGGAAGCTGGGGCAACCTGACACAGCGTTCGGCAGCGCTTGCAATTGAAACAGGTTATCAATTTGGCGGCACGAAAACATTGGATAAAATTAAGCCCTGGGTACGCATTGGCTACAATTACAGCACCGGAGATAAAGACGCGACCGATGGCACGCACGGCACATATTTTCAGGTATTGCCAACGCCAAGAATTTATGCACGAACTCCATTTTTCAATGCGATGAATAACTCTGATATGTTCGCGCAACTGATGATTAAGCCTACGGCAAAATTAGCCCTGCGAACAGATTTGCATTACCTGCGCTTATCCAGCGCCAAAGATTTATGGTACGCCGGAGGCGGAGCATTTCAGGCGAAGACTTTCGGATACGCTTCGCGTCCCAGCAACGACCAAAATAGTCTGGGATTATTCGCCGATGTCAGCGCCGATTACACTTTCACGCCGCACACCTCTGTCACCTTTTATCTTGGTGGATCAGCGCACGGCAAAGTACAATCAGCCATCTATCCGCTAGGCAACAAAATGCATTTTGCCTACGTTGAATTGACGCAGAAGTTTTAAAGGTACGATAGGCGTCTCGCCTGTCGTACCTCGGGAAAATATGAAAATTGGCAAAGTATATTTAGTCGGCGCAGGCCCCGGAGACCCGGATTTATTGACGGTCAAAGCATACAACCTTATCAAAAAGGCAGGCTGCATCGTCTACGATCATCTCGTTAATACTGAAATTTTATCGAACGCTTTGCCGGAGGTAGAGCTAATTTATGCTGGCAAACAAGGACATAAATGCGCGATGAAGCAGGAAACCATTAATGCGATCCTCGTTACCAAAGCCGCTGAACACGACATCGTAGTCAGGCTCAAAGGTGGCGATCCATTCATCTTCGGACGTGGCGGAGAAGAAGCCGAAGCGCTAATTTCCGCAGGCATTCCGTGGGAAGTCGTACCAGGAATTTCTGCTGGAGCCGCCGCCGCAG
>JANMKB010000493.1:0-4988 GCA_031371805.1 Blastocatellia bacterium
GCTTCGACTTCCTTGTTTTGTTTCAGCCTGGTTAACCCGCGTGCCATTAACGCTTCGGCAAAAAGCGGTTTCAGCTTCAGCGCCTGATCAAAATCTGCGCTGGCTTTGTTCAGCTTATCTTTGCGATACCAGACGATGCCACGATTGTGCCAATATTCAGCAGACTGAGGATTAAGCTTGAGCGCCTTTTTGAAATCCCGGAGCGCCAGCCCCAAATCATTTTTCGCCAGCCAGGTCAGACCACGCTTATTAAAGATTCCCGCATTCCGTGAATCAAGCAACAACGCCTGATCATAAGCAGCAATGGCGCGATCAAATTTTTCCTGGACAAACCAGGCGTCGCCACGCGCTACATACATTTGCGCGTGAGAGTTTTGCGCGTATGTTGCAGGCGCAAAACTTAAAGTGACTGCGATTACTAAAGCTGCGATGTTCAATGTGTGTTTCATAAATACCTCTGTCGTAGTTTCCGTAGTAGTGATGGATATTTTGTCTTTCATCTAATAACGCGCAGGCAAAAAGAAAAGCGGCTCAGCACAGGACAAAAAAATAGTCAGGAATAAGTTGTTTTCTGAAAAGAGAAACCCCGGTTGCAGCCTGGAGCCGTAACCGGGGTTATGAAACTTGAAAGGAGTTTGTTACTTTCTCCGGCCACCAGCCTGAAGCGTCGCTTTGACGATTAAGTTGCTGCCCGGTGCGATGTTCAGATCGCGTTTCCAGGGAACGAAGCCTGCCACGCGCACTGTGATCGTATGCAAGCCTGGCGACAATCGAATCAGCCCCGGTGTGTTGCCATAAAACGCACCGTCAATTTCTACCTCTGCGCCGCCAAGATCGGAAATTACATTTACTGCTCCCATCGTGGCCGCCGCCGCTGTCGCGGCGTTACGTGATGATGTGGTCGGCATAGAGACCTGCATCATGGTTGCGTTTCCACCATTTGGCACCATCGCCGGAGCCGCCGCCGGAGCGCTTTGTTCATTGGGGTCAAACGGGCGCACTAACCGATCTCCATCGACAAACGCTTCCATGTGAAAGCCGCGTGCAATTTCACTGTTCTTGCCTTTCATCATTCCGACAAAAGGTGCCGCTGACCAGAAAAGTAAGAGCGATGCACTAAATGCGATGCTCGTTCCCATGCCACGCCCTTTGCCTTCGTTGGTCGCGCCCGCCCGCAGCGGAATTTTGCTGCCGTCCACTGCTTTGACTTAGTCCAAGGGGATTTTCAGCTTGCCGCCGCGCCCGAAAGATTTTTTCCCTTCCGCTTCTTCGATGATGCCCCAGGCAGGCGCGCCCTCTTTGATGACAACCTAGTCATTGATCTGGACATCGTCGAGGACTTCAAAGCTGATCGTTTGCCCGGCCTGAATGGTTCCCGAATTGATTGTTTGCATCAGGCGCAAACGTACTTGTGTGCCTTCTTCCAGTTTCACTTTGTCGGCGGCTTGTGCGTATCCGCTAACATTGATTTGGACGAGTAATAATCCGGCTAACAAAACGTGGATTGAGTTATTCAAGATAGTGTTTTTCATAGTTTTCTCCTTAACCTGCAAAATTATTTTTATTGTGAATTGCTTGTTTTCTACTCTCACTTAACTAACGCGAAGTAGTTTGGGATCGCAGCACAAATGATGCGGCGCATTCTGGTAGATCACGCGTGCGGACACCACACCGACAAACGTGGCAGCGGCGTAGCCAAGCTTTCCCTGGATGAAGCAATTGAAGTGGAATTACCACTACGATTTGGCAGGCGAGAGTTGCGCAATTGCAACGTGTGCGCGCTGAACAAAGATTTAACGATGTGCGTAAGCTCGCAAATTCTTTCTTATTTGAATTGAATGATGCGATTGAAAAATTGCCTGGCTCGACCCCGGCGCGTGTCTTGCTGGTCAAACGCGCCCTGGAATATCTCGACAGCTTGGCACAGGAATCAGCCAACGACCCAACGCTGCAAAGTGAACTGGCAACTGCGTATGACAAAGTTAGTGATATTCAGGGCAATCCATTTACGGCGAATCTTGGTGACATTGAGGGTGCGCTCCAAAGCTATCAAAAATCCTTTCAGATTCGTAAAAGAATCGTCGCTGAGAATACCAATAGGCCGCAGGCACACCTTGATCTGGCGCTAAGCCTGCGCAAGCTTGGCGATATTTTTAGACAAAAAATGACCTGAATAATGCGCTGCCAAACTATTTGGAATCAAATAAAATTTGTGCGGTGTTGACGGCGCAGGAACCAGCGAATCAAACGTTCCGTCGTGAACTTTCGAATAGTTTTGTGTGCCTGGGAGACCTGCTCAAAACTAAAGGGATAAAGCTGGCAGCCTTGAAAATTATGGCCAATCACTCCAGCTCCTTGCGGCTTTATCAGCCGAGGAACCTGCAAATCTTATTACGCAACGTCACCTCGCGATAGCCCTTGGTAGAGTCAGTACGCAATTAACCGCCACCGACTCTAAAGTTGAGGGCGTAGAAACCCGACGCAAGTCATTAACTATCTTTGAGTCGCTGGTGGTAGCACAACCAGATAATCTAATAGCCCAACGCTCCCTTGCAATTTCTTACAATGGGTTAGGTGATTTACTTTTCGAAGTGGGTGATTTCAAGGGGGAACTTGGGAATTATCTTGACTCAGTTGCTGGACGAATGTGATAAGGCTTTTTTAAAGCTACAGGCAGCAAAGTAATGCCCCTTAGTCCAATCCGACACGAGGAAGATTTTCGGTATCCAGCCAGATTGTCACCGGCCCTGTATTGTGAATTTCCACCAGCATCTCTGCACCGAATTCTCCGGTTTCAACATGAAAATTGAGCGCACGTAATTTTTTTACAAACAGCTCGCACATTGGGGCGGCGATTTCAGGTCTGGCTGCGTCGGTAAAACCGGGTCTGCGTCCTTTGCGACAATCGGCGTAAAGCGTGAATTGCGAAATCACTAAGATTTCAGCTTTGACATCCAGTGCCGACAAATTGAATTTGCCCTCGGCGTCAGAAAAAATTCGGAGGTGGACAATTTTGTTGATCAGAGAATCAGTATCCGCTTCAGTATCTTTGGCCCCAACTCCCAACAGAATCACCAGCCCCTGACAAATTTTTCCACGAATCTGACCGGCAATTGTTACCTGGCCTTTAGTTACTCGTTGCAGTAATGCCCGCATAAAAATTGTTGGTACAGGAGGAAAGTCACGCTCTCTCCTCCTGTGCTGATTATAGGTATTACCCTTCAGATTCTTCTTCGGCAGATTCTTCTTCCGCAGGCGACTCTTCAGTTTCTTCGCTCGCGTCGGCATCCGAAGATTCTTCACTTACTTCTGTGTCATCGGATGATTCGGCGGTTACTTCTTCAGCATTGTCTGCGGAAGTTTCTTCGACCTCTTCATCTGCTGCGTCAGCGGCAGCAGTATCGGCTACTTCCTCCGCGCTTTCTTCTGCTTCTGCAAAGTTTGATGAAGCTTCAGCGCCTTCATTTTCCTGGACGTGCGAGGCAAGTTTTTCCAGGTCTTCTTCGCTGGCATCATCGGGGTTAATGCCAAGCTTTTCGAGCAATGAATTTACGTCCACGCCGGATGCGCCTAATTTGTCCATGACCTGACCGAGGGCAGCTTGTTTATCGCCTAATAACGAACCTGCCATGCCGAGCAGTCCGCCGAGGCCGCCTGCTTTATTTTCGCCCTCTTCGTTTTCTTTATTACCTGTAACTTGATTTACCAGGCCACCAACCATATCTTGCCATCCCATATTGAATCCTTTCGTTTTGTTAGTTACGGTCAATAAAAAGCCTCAACCGCGTGAGCCATTTTTGTAATTGAGTAATGGTGCAGGAAGCACCGCCGACATCTTAGAACCGATCAAGGTAAAACTCAATCGAACGAAACTTGCAAGGCGTTTTTCCGGCAATAAAATTACCTGACAGTAGCGACCTGGGCCGTGCGTTACCAACTCGCTATCGTTCGCCGTACTGTTCCAATGGTGGCAGCTTTTACAAATCCTGTCACCTGACAAAAAACGTATCTTGACTTTGATTTAGGGGTTTGTCAGTATGCGTACTGCCGTCAGCAGTGGCCTCGCTCGCCGGTTAAGTTTTCTGGAGGACTGTCACTGTGCGCAATCAAATCAGCCGTTTTTTTTCCATCAAAAATCTATTTTCAATCGCTTCACTTTCACTGGTCGCAGCTTTTTCTTCATCAATCAGCTTTGCTCAGTCAACGCAATTGCCGGACAATCTTCCGCGCCGGGAATTTGCGAAAGAACCTAAACCGTCGGCGGTGGCAAGACCGCTGGTGACAACAGGCGATGATCTTTATTGTGCTGGCTATATTCACTCCGGCGCAGTCAGTAATGATTTCAAAATCATCGGAGCCGAGGAGGAAAATACTGTCGCGCATTTGGGACAAGGCGATGTCATTTATATTAATCGAGGTAACTCACAAAATATCAAAGCCGAGATGCTGTTTGCGATTATCCGACCGATGGGAGATTTCAAAGACCCTTACAAGAAAGGGAGCAATAGCAGTCTGGGTACTTATGTCCGTGAACTTGGTGTCGTGCGGGTGATGGCGGTGCAGCAAAATACGGCGACCGCACGCATAATTTTTTCCTGTTACGATCTGCAATTTGGTGATGTGCTGGTTCCCTTTGAAGAGCGTCGGGGCGCGGTCACAGAGATGTCCCAGCCACTGCCGCGCTATCAGCGTACCTCCGGGCAGAAGCCGGGGCGAATTGTCCTGCAACGCGAGCAGAAAGAACTGATTTCTCCCCGCGATGTTGTGTACATTGATCTGGGCACTGAAAGCGGCATCAAAGAAGGCGACAAATTCACGATCTTCCGCCATAAATCAGATGATGCCAACCTCTTCAATTTTAGTCGACCGGCTCGCCAGCGCCTGGCTGATCCGCCGTTTCATCGACGTGGAAGCGCGCTTCGTCTGGCTCAAGACCCCGGCGGATTGCCCGAAGAAGGCGATCGGTTTCGACTTCGACGGTGCCACCT
>JANMKB010000501.1:0-7217 GCA_031371805.1 Blastocatellia bacterium
CCTCGACCTTGACCGCGCCCGCGCCCTCGCCCGCGCCCACAACGAATTTGATAAAGTATATGTGTTGATAGTATCAAAGCAACTACGCGAAGCCCGGCAAGCGGTTGTCATACTAAAAGATTCTTCTACAATTTTTGTCACTCGCCGCGCCCATTTGATTGATGCATTGTTAGGGATGAGGCTTGCTGCTGATTTGCCACAATATCGGCTTGCCAGTCGTCAATATGCGGCGCAGATTTTTGCCTATGCTTATCAAGGCTATGATCTACTGAAATCCGAGGATAGAACCTGGTGGCAAAAGATGCGCGGCGCAAAGAGCGATTACGATACCGGTCAACAAATCGTGCTGCAAGCATATTGGTGGTTGCAAATCCTGCTGCTGCGCGAAGAAGGCAAACTGCCCGCGTGGGAAGGCATTCGGATTGTGCGGGAACGAAAGCAGGCGTGAGAATTTATATTACTTAGAGCCGTTACTATTCACTCTTCTGCTCGGTACAATGCGCCGCTTAATTGTTACAATCATCAAACTCGCTGTCTCCATCGCGCCATTATGTGACGCGGTGATAGTCACGGATGTCTCAGCCGCTACAACTCCGGTCAGAAAAGTAAAGGTTGCTTTGAATTGCCCTTCGGCGATAAACACGGTGGACGGGACAGGGGCGACGGTTGGATTGTCGCTCGTCAGGTTAATTGTTGCGCCGCCGCTGGGTGTGTAATCGTTCAGAAAAATTGTTCCAGTCTTTTCTGTGTCTGCCGCTACGATGGGCGGGGTGAAGGTGATGGCTGATAACAGCGGCGCTACGGTCAAGGTATTGGCGACGGTTTCGTTATTGAATGTAGCGGCAATGATCGTGGGTTGATAATATGTCGTCGCGGTGGTCGTGATGGGAAAAGTTGCGCTGGTTGCGCCTGCCGGAATGCGCAAAGTATCTGGAACAGTAGCGGCTCCAGGGCGCGTGTTCGTGAATTTTACTTCTGTGCCGCCAACAGGAGCAGGAGCCGCTAAATTCACAGTCGCAGTGATCGCCTTTCCGCCGACAATAAATGTCGGATCAAATGATAAAGAATTCTGTGCGAACGATGATGAATTGAAAGGCGGACGACCGCCGGGAAATGGACGATAGAGCGGATCGCCGATACTGATAATCATCCATTGCAAAAAAGCGGTGTTGCGCAAAAAAGCATCGCCGACGTTTGCGCCTGCAAATAAATTTCGGAACACGCCATCCACGTGTGGCAGGCCTTCGAGATACGGTTCATTGACTGCGCCGCTCGTGACGGTGATTCCATGTAGCAAAGCATTTGCTGACCAGTTCGCGCCGCTGCGTGGATCAAGCGCCGAACCGCTGTCGAGATGAAAGCCAATCGCGCCAGTCGCCCAACTGAACGCATCGTTGTAGTTGTTGTAAGAATACCAGCCTGCATACAACGCTACATTTTCGCAACGTAGTGGCGCAGGTGCGGTTCCGAATTCAGCTTCCTGTTCGTCTTCGGTGACAGACAAGCCAGTTTTTTTAGCGAAGTCTGCCGCACGAAATAAATCCCAATCACCGGCGCCATAACTCCAGTCTTCCAGTGCGGCGGCAGCCCCAAACCTGCGATCAAAACAGGCCTGTCCCTGCAAACCATTCGCTTCGGCCTGGAGCGCTTTATCTACCAGTCCCTGTGCCAAATCTTTTGTTGAGGCATCCAATCGCCACACTGAATAAATTAATTCTGCGCCGGGTTGATTGCGGTAATCGGCTAAGGAAACAAACGGCGGGTAAACATTCCCCTGGCTTTGTGTGGCGGCGAAATATGGATGATTCGTAATTTCGGTAACGTCAGACACCTTGTCGTTCCAAATATTGGCGATAAATTGATCCAGCGCCCTGCTTTCACGACCGGATGGAGTGGGAACATTGAAGATTTTGTAAGGCGTTTGATAGGCAAAGACGATATACAAAATGCGCTCTTTGCCGATTGCATTCAGACAGGATTTGACAGGATTGCGAACGTTTATTTCGTAATCGTACCAGTCAACTGAATCGGTCTGAAGCGGCGTGATCGCACATTTATTCGCCGCCGGAATGCCGCGTTTGTTGCTGTAATAATCGGCGACTTCCTGCGAGGCGGGGACGTTCGCGTTGTATACAACCAGGACTCGTTCGGGCAGCGGAAGCGCCGTATTCTGTGCCGCATAACATTGCCCGAACCCCAGCAGGTAAAATACGAGGAGCAAAAAAAAGTTATGAAATAGTATGCGAAAATTTAGCACGGATTTTTTATTGCAGCAGCCCGCACGCAGTAAGGCGCGTTGGCCCCCTTACTGCGTGCGGGTTTCTGCATCCTGGCGTATCTCATTTCCGCGTTGCGCTTACTTCCCGATATTCAGACTTAACCAGCGTCGTGCCGTCCGTCGCCTGATTATGTTCTGTCCATAATTGTTCCAGGTCATTGCGCAGGGCCGCTTGTCCGCCTTCATCAAGCGCGGCGAAAGCACGCTGGGTGGGGCCGTACCACAGGCGAAAATATTCGACGACTTCAGGCGGGGACATCTGCAGCGCAAAGGTAATTTTGCGAGGCGTGAGGTGCAGCGCGGTAAATTCCTGCTGCAACCGCTCGCTGACAGTTGTCTCATCTCCCCAGAGGACAGGCGACGGCATTCCTGCTGGCGGTGGCACGTGTGCGGCTGTGCGCTTGAACATCTGACCGACGAAGCCAGTCGGTGTCCAGTTCGCCATGGCAAGCTGCCCACCCGGACGACAGACGCGTGCCAGTTCTGACACGACCAATGCAGGGCGAGGCGCAAACATCGCGCCGAACATGCTAACGACGACATCAAAGGATGCGTCAGCGTAAGGTAATTCCTCTGCATCGCCCTCGTCGAATTGAATGTTGACGCCCATCTCAAACGCACGAGCGCGGGCAGTGGCGATCAGGTATGGCGCAATGTCTACGCCTGTAACAATCGCGCCCGCCTGCGCCGCTGGGAAGGACAAATTGCCGGAGCCGCAGGCGACATCCAGGCAACGAGTCCCAGGTTTCAGCCCCAGCCGTGCAATAAATGCGGCGGCGTCGGGCGCGTAAACCTGGGCGATTTTGTCAAAGTCGCCGGCTGACCAGGTGGCTTTGAGTTTTGCTTTCAAGGTTTCTAATTCAGTAGTCGTATTCATAATCCATTCCTCCTATTGAAGGGATTGTAGCTCGTTTCAATTAACAGAGACAAGCAGGTACGGGGCCGAAGAAATGCCCAGCGAACTTGAGTTTGTTGCGGCTGAGTAACAGAGATTTAGCGATTGAGCAGAGCAACAAATTACAGCGCATATTATTTTTGCAAGAAGTGATTTATATTGCGTTCCTGCCTCGGAGGAAATTTATGAAATTTGTAGCCGTAACTATTCTGGCATTCGCGCTGCTGTCACTTTTTGGATGTGATAGCGCAGATAAACAATTCACAACAAGTGTATCAAAGGAAGCACCAGCCGCAGCTCCCGTTATTGCCCAAAGTCGAGTTGAGAGTGAGAGAGGGAAACTGGCAGCACATATGGACGCCAGAGAAAATGATGAAATTAAAATCCCTGATGCTCAGGCGACAGATCGTAAAATTATTCGCAACGGCGAATTCACTATCGAATCGAAAAATCCATCTGAGGATCAGCGCAAAATTGCCAGCATCGCGGAAATGCTGGGCGGGTTTGTTGTCACTTCAGAATTTCAGCAAACTTCCAACGTCTCCTCCGGCACGACGGTCAATGTCATCGTGCGCATTCCCTCGGCTCAATTTCAAAAGGCAACGGACGAAATTCGTAAAACGGGCATTCAAGTCATTCGGGAAAAACTTTCTGGCCAGGATGTCACCGAAGAATATGTAGACCTCGAAGCTCGCCTGCGTGCCAAGAAAGCGTTAGAGGCACAATTCCTCGAAATCATGAAACGGGCGAGTAAAATTTCTGACGCGCTGGAAGTACAGGAAAAGATCACCGAAGTACGCACAGAAATTGAACGGCTGGAAGGACGCCGCCGCTTGATTGATAATCAGGCCGCGCTTTCGACGATCAATATCACGCTGCAAACAACTGCGCCACTCGTTGCCGCAACGCAAACCGGATTTTGGGCCAGCATCAAAAATTCATTCGGCGATGGTGTTGATGTCGCGGTGGCGATCATCCTCGGCGCAATTCATTTAGTAACGGTTTTACTCCCCGTAGCCCTTCTCATTTTTTTTCCTTTAGGGTTAGTATTGCGCTATCTCAATCGTCGTTTTGGTTGGTTTGGAAAAGCTAAAAAGCAACCCGTGACTGAATCGCAGCTATGAAAACGCAATCTTCCGATACAACGCAAGCAACCGAACAGTTTCTGATTGAAGGCTATCGTAAAATGCCTGCCTGGAAAAAGATCAGGTGCATCTTCGATCTCAATCAATCACTCCGTCATTTACAGCTTGCCGAAATCAAACACCGTTATATAAATGCAGATGAACACGAACTGCGTCTGCGCCTGGCCTCCCGCTGGATTGACCCTGAATTGATGCGCAAGGCTTTTGGCTGGGACATTGATGAAAAGGGATATTAATGATAACGGAAGCGTTCGAGATAGTGAGTGTCATTACGTCTGTCTTTGATGCGTTGAAAATCCCTTATTTCATAGGCGGTTCATTTGCAAGCGGCATTCACGGGCTGCCTCGTGCGACACGGGATGTAGATTTTGTCGCAGAGATAAAAATTTCACAAATTGATCCTCTGGTTGGAGATCTCGAAAATGAATTTTATCTGGATTCGCAATCCATTTGCACAAAGCATATTCAGATGCTGGTATAACTTCTGACAATAGTCATTTATGAGTGAGAAAATTATGACCGCTAAAAATAAACTCAACCGTCGTGAATTCATCAAACACAGCGCCGCGGGAACGGCTGCGGCTGGTCTCGCTATTAACGCTACCACTACTTTCATTACCAACGCGCAAAGCACCAGCCCTAATGGTCGCATCAACGTTGGTTTTATTGGCGTTGGCGCACGCGCTCACCAAATTCTGGAAGACGCTAAAAATGTCCCTGGCATTGAAGTCATCGGAGTTTGTGATGCTTACAAAGGACGGCTTGAACGGGCCGTTGAGCGAACCGGTGGCCGCGCCAAAATTTATCCGGGTCATCGTGAGTTACTCGCCGACAAAAATATTGATGCGGTATTTGTCGCAACCCCTGATCACTTACATAAATCTCACGTCATCGCGGCGCTCGAAGCGGGCAAAGATGTGTATTGCGAAAAGCCGCTGACCTATATGATTGACGAAGGCCTGGAGATTATTGCGGCGTCAAAACGAACCGGGAAAATTGTGCAGGTCGGTTCTCAGGGCGTGAGTTCAGCGGCGCAACAAAAGGCGCGTGAGATCATCGCTTCGGGCCGACTGGGGCAAATTACGATGGTGCGTGCGACGAACCACCGCAACACCGCGAGTGGCGCATGGATTTATCCAATTCCGCCGGATGCTTCCCCGGAAACTGTCAACTGGGAAATGTTTCAGGGGGCGAAAAATAAAATGCCTTTTGTGCCGGAACGGTTTTTCCGCTGGCGCTGTTATGCAGATTATTCGGGCGGCATCGCGACAGATTTATACTTCCATTTAATCACGACGATTCATTTCATTATGGGTGCACAAGCCCCTGAAAATGTGATGGCGATGGGGCAGATTTATCGCTGGAAAGAAAACCGCGATGTGCCGGACACGATTAATGCCCTGCTGCAATATCCCGAAGGCTTTGTCGTAAACCTGAGTTCGACGTTCAATAATGAAGCAGTGACCGAACGCGGTTTCCAAATAATGGGTACTGAGGGAACGCTCGAAATTGGCGGCAAAGGTGTGACGTTCACGCCCTCGCGCAGCACCGAAGATAATGGCTGGATCGTCCAGGCGTGGGCCAGCAAAATGGAAAAAGCGTATTACAGTGATCCGAAAATTATTGCGACCGAAAGACCGAATCGCCAGCGTCAAAAAGTTTTATCCGGTCAGGAGCGATGGGAGGAAATCGGACTGAGCGATACCGTTCCGCACCTTGAGAATTTCGTCACGGCTATCAAAACGCGCCAGCACCCTTATGAAGATGCGCTCACCGGGCATCGTGCGGCGGCGGTCGCGCACATGATAAACATTTCAGCGAAAACCAAAAAGCCAATTAACTGGGATCGTGATAAAGATAATATCAAGGCTGATTAAAGATAGCTCAACCACCAGACATCCCGATTCCGTTGCTTATAATCCGCAAACCAGCGACAAACAGGATAAAGCATCAGAATGACAGCGAGCCAGATCAAATAAATCATCGGCAAATCATGACCCCAGCCAGGCGGCGCTTTGTCGGTTGCCAGACTGAAAACTTTGGCGCCATATTTCGCTACGGCATCTGCAATCACTCCCACGCGCAGTAAAGGCAGATGAAGCAGATAAAAAAACATCGGCACGCGCCCGAAGATGATAAAAGGATTTTTCCAGCCGCTCCAGTCACGATCAAAAATTCCCAACGCGATAATTGTTGGGCCAAGCGTCATCAACAAAAACGACAACGAGGGCGGATATTTTTCACAGTTGAGAATAGAGAAAAATGTAAAGAGGTTGTTTTTCTGCGCTGTCCATGGCACCGGATCACCATAACGATTGATCAGGCGAATGATGAAGAACAGCGCTGTGATGATTATCCCCAACCGGATAAATAAAGCACGCCGCGCTTGTTGTTCGCTTTTGAAAAGCGCTCCGAAACAATATCCGATGGCCATCACTCCGATCCAGGGAATGAGCGGGTATTGCGTAAAGAAAATTATTCCCGGTCGCAACTGAATATCGCTCGGCACATGCAGAATCGCCCACAGCCAGCGCAAAGAATCAAAGCTTTCAATTTGCCAGCTATCCAGCAAATTGTGTCCGGTAATCAGCGTGAAGCCAAAGACAATAATTACCCACATCGGCAAATGGATCAGTCCTGCCAATACAATCATTGACCAGCCAATCGCCCAAATCACTCCGCCGCGTGTGTGGGCATAATTGAAATTCATGTACCAGCCCAGGCAACGAATAAACGTTAATTCAAGCAGCACCAGCCAGAGTCCGCGAGTCAACAGAAAGCGCGATAGCTCCGCTTTGGTTTTGCCACGCGAGCCATAAATGTAAGCGGCGATCCCGGCCAGAAACACAAAGGTCGGCGCACAAAAATGCGTGATCCAGCGCGTAATGAATAAGGCCGC
>JANMKB010000504.1:0-4635 GCA_031371805.1 Blastocatellia bacterium
CATGGCCGACTCTCATGGCTATGAGTGGCTGATCGGACCGGGCAAGGCGCTCGATCCCAAGAAGTATTTCCTCGTTGCCACCGATTTGTTCGGTAACGGCAAATCATCTTCGCCGAGCAACACGACGACTCCCTTCGATGGGCCACGCTTCCCCGTGACTAGCATCCGCGACAATGTCGAGGCGGTACATCGCTTGCTCGGGGAGGCGCTCGGCATCCATCATCTGCGCGCGGTCGTCGGCTTTTCGATGGGCGGCCAGCAGGCCTTTCAGTGGGCGGTGACGTATCCGGATTTTGCCGATCGTATCGTGGTGACGTCGGCGACGGCCAAGACGTGGCCGCACGGCATCGTGCGGTTGGAAAGCCAGATTATCGCGATCGAGAACGACCCGGTCTTCGCCGGCGGAGACTACAAGGAACAGCCGCTGCCCAGCGGGTTGGCAAAAGTTGTGTAATAAGCATACCAGCCTATTTTCCCCATTTGTGGCGCGATAAATATTTTGAAGTACCAGGGAAAATACGCGAAAGGGTCAATCAAAACTAATCGTTTGAGATTCTTTGCCTGCCCGGTCTCAAGTAAATGTTTTGCGACAAAAAGACCTAATAAACCGCCACTACAGCTTCCAAGAATCGTCATTGGAGCGTCCGGCAATAACTTAATTCCATCTGCTATCGCTTGAACTAATTGTGTAATTGTCCATTCATTCGGAGCAGGCGAATTTCCATTGCCTGGTAAATCTGCACTATAGAAAGTTATATTTTCAGGTAAATACTTAATTAAGGGAAAAAACGTTTGGTGGTCACCACTCCAGCCGTGTAATCCAACGAAAATATTTTCTCCCGAACCATATTTGGCAAAATACATAGGATACTCAGCGCACGGTAACTCTTTCAATAATCCGTTCCGCCGTTAATTTCCCGCTTAATAAAACCATCGGCATTCCGGTTCCAGGGGTAGTGCTGGCTCCAGTATAGTAAAGACCCTCTATTTCGGATGAGTAGTTACGCGCGCGAAACGGGCCAACCTGAAAGAAGGTATGGGCGGCTCCAAACGCCGATCCGTCAAATAAACCAAACCGTTCTGACCATTTCTCCGGGGTAAAGACTTCTTCAAAAATAATCTGGTCTTTGAATAATTCTATGCCGTGACTTTGTAAGCGGCTAAGTACAGTTTCTTTTACTTCTTGTACTGCCTGTTCCCAATTGATCTCTGGCAACTGACTTAATAAAGGAGTCGGGACAAGGACGAACATCGTAGTATCTCCTGAAGGTGCAAGATTAGCATCTGTCGCTGAAGGAACACTAACGTAAAAAGGTAAGTGTTCCGGTATTCTTTTATGCTTAAATAAGTCGTCAAATGCCCCTTTATAATCGTTCGGCAAAAATATTGTATGATGCCCCAGGTTACTAACCTTACCTTTAATTCCCCAGTAATAAGTAATGACTCCGGGCGTCATTTTTTGCTTAACCTTTTTCGGCCTCTCAGGTTTAGCCAAAAGCGTATTATTGGTGGTAGGGACATCAACATTTGAGATAACTACTGATGAAAAATGTGAATCCCGATTTACCAGTTCGACGCCTTCTGCCTGACTATTATTTACAATAATTTTTGCTACAGGATGATTTGTGTAAATCTTCACTCCTAATTCAAGTGCCAGTTTCTCAATTCCTTCAACCAAACCATAAATTCCACCTCTCGGCAGCCATAAACCATAGGCCAGTTCGCCATAAGGTAAGATTGTGAATAAACCTGGTAAATCAAAAGGTGAGCCACCCAGATACATTCCGTACGATCCAAATGCCTGACGAATATAGCGGCTTTTAAAGAACCTTTTTAATTCACTATCCAGTGACCGCCAAACGCTCAGCGCCGCCATTTCCTTCAAGTTCAACTTACTGATCCACTTAAAAGGATTATCCTCATTGTGATTTATTAATTTTTCAAAAGAGAGTTGGTATTTCTGTCCGGCATCCTGCAAAAATGATAACAGCCTGACCCGTGAACCTGGTTCTAATCGTTCACACTCCTCTGCTAACCTGGTAAAGTTACTGGATAACTGAAAGCGCGTACCATCTTCCCATTGAAAACCCACGGAAGGATCAACTGGCAATAGTTCAACATAGTCTTCTAATTTCCTGCCTGCTGCGGCAAATAATTGTCCGAAGACCCAGGGATAGTTTAATAAAGACGGGCCGGTATCAAAGCGAAAGCCTTGTTGCTCAATAATATTAGCGCGTCCACCAACCTTTTCATTCGCTTCAAAAATCGTGACCTCGAAGCCAGCTAATCGTAAGTGAATCGCAGCACTCAATCCTCCTAATCCGGCTCCGACAATTATAGCGGAGTTACGCGAAGAATGAGTTTCCGAGCTATTAATAATAACGGGTGTACCAGCCTCAGCAGGATTGGTAATTATTCGTTGCATAAGTAATCGTTACGTAATATACGCAAGCGGTAAACGCCAATATTTACTGGCTGGCAGTACCTGAAACTTCCGTCGGATGGGAACACTTTCACGATGCAGGATACCGCGTGGACTGGCGGCAATTTGACGATTTAATTCCCGATAGACATTAATACATGCCTGAATCGCGATGCGACAATCCGGCGCAAATGCATCCAAATTGGTATACGCCTCGGCATAATATTCTTCGGCAATATTGGTTAATTTTTTGAGGACGCGATTGAATGCCGGCTGTTGGCTCGGGTTGATTGCATCAGGAGTATAAAGCCCTTCATCCCGCAACATATCCTGGGGTAAATACAGTCGCTCTCGTTTCTGGTCTTCAGCTACGTCACGCAGGAAATTTGTGAGTTGCAGGGCGATGCCTAAATCACTCGAGGCCTGCAGCGCCCGACTAAAATCAGCGCCATCAGTTCTCCCGGTTGCAGCGCCATAAACATGGGCCAGGAAATACCCAACAACGATAGCACTGCCGTAAATATAGGAGTCTATCAAATCCTGCAGCGTCAAAAATTGCCGAGGCTTAACATCGTGTCGCATCGCAGCCAGAAATGAGTGGTAATATTCAGTGGGAATTTCCGCCTCACGGACGACCTGCGCGAAACTGGCAACAAAGCTCGGAATGCCTGATTTTATGCGCTCACGGATGGAGTTTATTGTCAGTGCAACTTCGTAGTGTTGTTGCCAGGAATCCAGCAGCCTGAATCGTTGCAAATCTGACAGTTTGAATGTATCTACGATTTCATCGGGATAGCGTACCGCCGCATAGATGGTCTCGACTTTCGCACGTTTGGCAGGTGGCAAAAATCGCGTCACGATAAAGAAACTGGTACTATAAGAACGTAGGACATTACGCGCCTGTTTGCTGATAATCTCCCAGGCCTTGTTATCAGATTCTGCTGTAAGGGTACGCTGACAAGTCTCAGTTTCCAGTTGTTTCCAGTAATCAAATGACCAGGGGGCTTGCGGTTTATGCATAAACTTACATTTCAGAAATCTTTCGGATGTAGGATTGGATATCAAATTTTCGCTTGCACCCATCGTATGACATATAACGAACCATCCCAAAAATCGGTCGGCGCGGCGCCCAGGGACGGTCGTGTTTAGCGCCAATTGCCCAGGCAATTCCCGTATAGCCATTCGGATCACGCCCATCCATTTCATAACGATCATTTAATCGAACAGAAATCTCGAACGCCTCGGCTGGCGAATTCGTCCATTCAAGAATTTTCTTTGCCCAATACATCCTTAGATAACCATGCATCCGCCCAGCTTTGACCATTTCCATTTGTGCGGCATTCCACAGATCATCGTGTGTCTCGGCATTTTCCAGTTGTTTTTCAGAATAAATATAAGGTCGAGCATCAGCAGCGGATTCAGCCAGCGTCTTTTGCGCCCAACCATGACAACCCGTAAGTTGGTCATAGTCAGGATTGCGCGCAACAAAATTTATGGCCAATTCGCGCCGGACAATCAACTCCTCAAGAAAAGCGTCCTTTGCTGTTTTTGGAGCTTCAGCAGCCTGCACAGCCAGGGCAATTGTTAACGGGCTAAGCTGCCCAAAATGTAAATATGCAGACAGTCCGCTGGTTCCATCCAGGTTAGGGAAATTTCGCTCCGTATCGTAACGAGCTAAAGTGTGCGTGATGAAATGCTGCAAGCGTCGCATTCCCTCTGCGGTTCCGCCTTTAAATCTTGCGACAGCCTGCGTCGTTCGATCCAGCGGCAGTGCGTCAAGAATTGATCCATCAATTGGGAAAGTATTTTTTGGTTTTGCTTGTAGTTTCCATTTATATCTCGCGTCAGGATTTTCCAGTTCATTCATAAAAACCGGCAGCAACCGATGAATCTTTGGTCGCATCGTTCTGGCCGCGTACTCTTCTTTGGCAAAATATTTAGTAGGAACGATGACATCAGCATCCACTGTATAAAATGGAACATTCAGTTTTTCAGTTGCGTTGCGCCGCCAAGCTTCCGGTTCGCGCAGCGGATTTTCTTCTCCGACCATCAAGGCAGGTTGCACTTCTGCACAAAATTTAATCAGACTATGATCAGGAAAAGGTCTGTAAACAAAGGCGGCTCCGCGTTGCTCAATTCGTCTGGCAGTTTCAGCTAAGCCATCAACCAAAAACGTATAATGCCGTAAGTTTCCATGTGGATAGTTTGGATGC
>JANMKB010000516.1:0-6868 GCA_031371805.1 Blastocatellia bacterium
TTGCGCAGTTGCTGCACCTAGCGGAGCAAGCCCAGGAACCGGTGCTGCTGGTTGTGGCCTCTACGTTTTTGGCTCATGCCCACTATTATCAAGGAGACCTTGTCTCCGCCCGGCAACAATATGAACGAGCGCTCGTGCTGGATTGCCGGGAATACCACGAGGCTTATCTTTTCGTCTTTAACGAGGACCTGGGAATTACAGCACGCCGCGAGCATAGCTGGTGTCTATGGATGCTGGGCTATGCGGAGCGGGCTTTGGCGCTGGCACAGGAATCAATCACGCTGGCCGAGCAAATATCTCATCCTTTCAGTTTGGGTGGCGCTCATTTTGCGAGAGGGACTGTCCTTGCCTTGCTTCGGGATTGGCAATCCAGTCAGAAAGAGTGTGAGAAAGTGTTGGCGCTCGCCGAGGAATACGGCTTGGGGGACATGCTCAATTATGCCAATGCCCTAATTGCCCTGAGTCTGGCGTATCAGGCACCGACCGAGGCAGCACTTGAGCGGGCGAAACAGGCGATTGCATCCCAGCTTGCCACAGGCGTGACTCTGGCGCTGACCTGGTTTCTAGCACTGCTGGGCGAAGTATTCTGGCTGGCAGGCCGTTGCGTGGAAGGGCTTGAGACAATCGCGGAAGCGTTGGCGCTGGTAGAACGCACCGGGGAGCGTCACTCTGAAGCAGAACTCTGGCGCATCAAAGGCGAGTTGCTCCTACAGGCCGCCGCCAGCAATGCGCAGGCGGAAGCGGAACGCTGTTATCACCAGGCCCTCAAGATCGCCCGGCAGCAGAGCGCGAAAGCGTTTGAACTGCGCGCCGCCACGAGCCTCGCGCGCTTGTGGCAGCAGCAGGGCAAGACCGCTGAAGCGCGGCAGATGCTCGCCGAGATTTACGGCTGGTTCATCGAAGGCTTTGCCACGGCGGATTTACAAGACGCCAAAGCACTGCTGGAGGAATTACACCAACCAATAACCACAACCTCCGACAACCGGCGTCATGAGTTCAACCTTCAGGTTGCGGCTGTTGAGGGGGCAGACACGCTGAAGCGTGAACTCGCAACAGACACGCTAAAGCGCGAAATCATGACGCCTGAGGGCACGGCTGAGCTGAAAAATGAAACGCCTTCTATCGCGGTGTTGCCGTTTGTGAATATCAGCAATGATCCTGACAACGAATACTTCTGTGACGGGCTGGCCGAAGAGTTGCTCAATGCGCTCTCGAAGATCGGAGCTTTGCACGTTGCCGCACGTACTTCATCGTTTTCCTTCAAAGGCAAAGAAACGGACATCCGCGAGATCGGGCAGAAGCTGAACGTCGGTGCGGTGCTCGAAGGCAGCGTGCGCAAATCCGGCAATCGGCTGCGCATCACGGCGCAACTCATCAACATCGCGGACGGCTATCATCTGTGGTCTGAAAGATACGACCGCGAGATGCAGGACATCTTTGACATTCAGGATGAGATTTCGCTGGCGATTGTGGGCGCGTTGAAAGTAAAGCTGCTGGGCGCGGAGAAAGCTGCGGTGACAAAGCGGTACACCGAAAACACGGAGGCGTACGAGCTTTATCTGAAAGGCCGGTTCCATTACGGCAAATGGACTGAAGAAGGCTTAAAGAAATCCATTGAGTTTTTCAATCAGGCGATCAGCAAAGAACCGAACTTCGCGCCAGCCTATGCCGGAGTGGTAAACGCTTATGTCTATCTCTGGTTTTACGGCTTTACCTCGCCTGACGAAAGCATCCCCATCATCAAGTCGGCAGTGGCTAAGGCGGTGGCGATTGATAGCGAATTAGCCGAAAGCCATTTTGCGTTGACTCGAATGAAAGTCTTTTATGAGTGGGATTGGAGCGGGGCAGATCGCGGATTCAAACGCACACTAGCACTGAATCCTAACTACGCCGAGGCATACGAGCAGTATTCAAGCCTGCTGGCATTAATGGGACGCACCGATGAGGCGATAGCAATGGGGCGTCGCGCGCTGGAACTCGACCCCGTTTCGCTCAATGCAAATCTGAATGTCGGGTTTACCTTTTGGACTGTTGGTCGCTACGACCTGTTGCGGGAACAGAGCGAAAAGTTGATCGAAATCGCACCGGACTTCTTTGGCGGCTACTATCAAATTGCAGCCGAGTGCTGGGGAACAGGCAAGTACGAACAAGCAATCGCTGCCTTTACAACTGCGGTCGCCTGCGGTGCCTTCCCTGCGCTTTCAGCTTATCTGGGATACCTGTACGGGTTGACAGGCAAGCGAGACGAGGCGCAGAAAATTCTCAAGCAATTGCAGGAATTGAGCGCACAACGACATTTGCTGCCGTTTGAAATGGGGATGGTCATGGTGGGATTGGGCGAACTGGATCGTGCGTTTGCATTGTTCGAACAGGCGTATGAACAGCGCGCCGGGATTCTGGTTTGGTTCAAATATATCTCCGCAATGATGCCGGGATTCAAGGACGACCCGCGCCTGGCTGACCTGCTGCGGCGCATTGGCTTGCCGGAGTGATTTTGAACCTGTGAAGATTCGGAAGCTTTATTATTCGTGTTATGATTTTGCAGAGGTTTTAAGTTATGGAAATCAGCGTTAAATTACCAAACAATTTATATCAAAATGTTTCGGCTCTCGCCCAGGCAAAGAAAAAAAGTGTGGCTGAAATCATCAAAAATGCGGTCAAAAAAGCGGTTGCCGAAGAAAACGAAATGCTTGAAAGACCTTTGGCTGATTGCTCCGATAGCGAAGTCTTAGCTTTGGCAAAAATGAAAATGTCCATCACCGAAAATAAACAGATGAGTGAATTGCTGGGAAAACAAAACGAGGCAACAATCACTCCGCTGGAAAGAAATGAGTTAGACGCTTTGATGCGAGTCTATCAGGTGGGTAACTTGCGCAAGGCGCAAGGCATTTCCGAAGCCTTTCAACGTGGCTTAATCAAAACTCCCGATGACTTGCAATGAGCGAACTCTCAAAAAAGTTGCACAAAGAAATACGCTTTGACGCCAAAAATCGTTGTGGCTATTGTTTGGGAGAATGGAAGAACCTTAGAAAACGGTAATTGCCTGAAGAATTAAGGGGAAAAAATTATGACCGATTGGAATCGCAGACAATGGATCGCAGGCGCGGCGGGCATCACAGGCCTCGCAGGAATTGAAGATTTTCCGCTCGTCTTCAACGCGAACGCACAAGGTCAAAAGCGCAGTGGAAGCCCGAAAAGACAGGCTCCACGCAGCAAAATGAAAATCACAAAATTCAAAGCTACGCTGGTGGCTTCGCCGGATTTCGCGTTGCTGAATTCGTGGAATGTGCACGACTCACATTTCAAGCGAGCGATTTTAGAAATTGAAACGGATGATGGCTACAAAGGTATTTCCGAAATTGGTGGCGGCAGCATCAAAAATTTAGAAGCTGCCAAAGAAATTGTCCTGGGGCGCGACCCGTTTGAGATTGAATATTTTCGCCGCAACATCAAAGAAATCAATTCCTTTGGCGCGGTCGAAACCGCCTGCCTCGACCTCATCGGCAAAGTCATTAACCGCCGCGTAGTTGATTTGCTCGGCGGTGCGTACCGTGAAGCGCAACAGTTTTCGGCATACATTTTTTTCGTGATGCCGACGGCGAACGGGCCTGATTACACGACGCCAGAATCCGTCGCCAAACAGTTTGTCGAGTTCAATCAGAAATACGGTTTCACTTCGTGCAAATTTAAAGGCGGCGTCTTGCATCCCGACAAAGAAATCGAAGCGCTGCAAATTATGCGCGAGAAAATGCCAGCAGGAAAACTTCGGATTGACCCAAATGCCGCGTGGAGCGTCGAAACTTCAGTGCGCGTAGCGAAAGCCATTGAGCCACTGAACATGGAATATTACGAAGACCCGACACCGGGGTTGGACGGGATGGCAGCGGTGCGCCGGCAAACGAAAATTCCGCTCGCTACGAATATGGTCGTCACCAGGATGGAACACATTAAACCCGCCATTCAAAAGGGTTCGATTGATATTGTCCTGCTCGACAATCACTACATGGGCGGACTGACAAATGTACGGTATTGGGCGGCAATTTGCGAAGCGATGGGCTGGGGCTGTTCCGGTCACAGCAACAATCATTTAGGAATTTCGATGGCGATGATGACGCACATGAACTGCGCGATTTCCCGCGTCGAATATCATGCCGACACGCATTATCCGTGGACTACACAGGACATCATCAAAGGCGATATGCTGAAATTCAAAGACGGAAAAATGCCCTTGCCGGATGCGCCGGGGCTTGGCGTAGAAATTGATCCTGACAAATTTTTAGCGTTGCAGGAAAATGTGAAGAAATTCAAAACGCGCCACGACGAATTACAAAAGTGGGACCCCAAATATCCGCAGGACGATCACAGAATTCGCTGGTAAACAGGCATAGTTCGACAAAGCTGCCAGCTTGTCGAGAGATTTACGGTGCTACAGTTTTTATCGCAGAGTACTTCTACGACAGGGGTTCGATAAGCTGCCAGCTTATCGAACATTTTCAAAGTCGGATTATTATTTTTTCCTCAGTAACCTAACTCATGCCCAATTCACCAAACGACTTTGATGCAATAATTATTGGCGCAGGTCACAACGGGCTGGTCACTGCGGCTTATCTGGCGCGGGCTGGGTTGAAAATTCTCGTCCTTGAACGACGCGCTATTATTGGCGGGGCGGCTGTGACCGAAGAGCTTTTTCCAAATTGCAAAGTCTCGACGCTTTCCTATCTTTGTTCATTGCTGCAACCGCAGATCATCGAAGAGCTTGAACTAAAAAAATACGGCTATCATATTTACCCCAAAGACCCGCCTTTTTTTACGGCTTTTCCGAACGGGCAGCATTTATTTTTCTGGCAGGACACGCAGAAAACGATCAATGAAATCGCCCGCTTTTCTAAACGGGATGCGGAAAAATATCCAGCGTATGCAAGCGAAGTCGAAAAACTTTGTGCGCAATTAGAAGCAACACTTTTACAACCGGAGCCAAACCCTGCGCCGGAATTATTGAATTTCAGTCAGCGCAGCGTCCGCGAATTTTTGGATGAATGGTTCGAATCGGATGAAATCAAAGCGACGCTGGCAACCGATGGAATCATTGGATTCAACGGCGGCCCTTCGACTCCGGGCACGGCTTACAATATGTTGCATCACCTCGTTGGGATGGCGGCGGGGCAGCGCGGATTATGGGGATTTGTACGCGGCGGGATGGGCGCGATTTCAAATGCGCTGGCCCAGGTCGCGCAAATTCACGGCGCAACCATTCGTACCAATTCCATCGTAGAGCAAATTCTGGTCAATAATGACGGGGCTTTTGGCGTAGTGCTGAAAAATGGCGAAGAGCTTAAAGCTCGTCTGGTGATTTCCAATGCTGATCCGAAACGAACTTTTGCAACGTTAGTTCCACAGCAATGGTTGCCGGAAGAGTTCAAGGCTAAAATCGCAAATTTTCAATGCGAAGGCGTCTCTGTAAAAATAAACTTACTGCTGGATGGGCTGCCAAATTTCACCGCTTATCCAACCAGCGGCAACGAACCCGGTTTGCCTCATAAATCCACGATGCACATTTTGCATTCGATGGATTATTTAGATCAGGCCTGGAACGAAGCCAATAACGGTTTTCCTTCGACGCATCCCATGCTTGAACTGGGAATCCCGACGGCGTATGACGATTCAATTGCTCCAGCGGGAAAACATTTGATGAGCGTTTTCGCACAATATGCGCCGTATAAATTAGCAGCAGGCACTTGGGATGAGGCGACCAAAAATAATTTTGCGGATCGTTGTATAAATACATTGGCCGAATATGCCCCGAATATCAAAGACATCGTGGTTGATCGCAAAGTGATTTCGCCGCTCGACATTGAGCAGGAATATGGCCTGACAGGCGGCAATATTTTTCACGGTAACATGAATTTTGCGCAATTATTTCAGCACCGCCTGCATTACCGCACGCCGCTGCGGAATTTGTATTTATGCGGCGCTGGAACGCATCCGGGAGGTGGTGTTATGGGTGCGGCAGGATATAATGCTGCCCGCGAAATATTAAAAGACTTCACTGCTGCAAAAAAGTAGCGCAACGGCAAACGGTCTGTATTGCAGTTGCAGGATCACAACATTCCAACCTCAACCAAACAAGTTGAGTATCGAAGGAGAACTAAATGGACGCAACTACCATCGGTTTTGTCGCGCTGGCCGCCATCGTGCTACTCGTCATTGCACGCGGCGTGTATCAATTAGTCCTCGGCATTTCAATGACCGAAGCATTGATTCACCACGATAACAAAGCGGCGGCGATTGCGCTGGCAGGCTTTTTGCTCGGCGTTATTCAGGTCATCATTCCGGTCTTCGCTGGCCCACGGCATTCTTTCTGGAATGATCTGGCGACCGTCGCGGCCTACGGCTTTGCAGGCATTGTCGTGCTGACAATTTCCGGGCTGATTTTTACGTGGTATTGCACGCTCACGGGAACAGATCTGAAAGAGCAAATCGGCCAGGGCAATGTCGCGGCGGGGATTGTCGCGGCGGGTGCATATTTAGCCGTCAGCGGTTTGACCAGCGGCATTCTAACCGGCGATGGTGGTCAGTTGTTGCCGACCATCGTATTTTGGGCAGCGGGTTTGGTCGCCATCATTGTGCTGACGCATTTGTTCCGCCTGCTTACGGCCTATGATGATGCGGCATTGATTAGTCAGGGCAACGTTGCGGCGGCGCTCGGCTTTGCCGGATTGCTGATTGCAGTAGGAATGATGGTGGGCTATTCAGTCGCGGGAACATTCACGGGTTACAGAGAAGGCTTCATCAGCTTTGGTCTGTTTTTATTGCTCACGCTGCTGTTTTATCCCGTACGTCAAATCGTCGTGCAAATGCTGATGCTCGG
>JANMKB010000409.1:0-8009 GCA_031371805.1 Blastocatellia bacterium
TGCGGCAGTGAAAATAAAACTGACAAGTACCACAGAAGGAGCGTCATTCGCTTACACGACAGAGACCGGAGACAAGCCGCACTGGCTGCTTTATGCAGGCGAACTGACAGTGAAACGTCCTGCCACGTTGCGTGTCAAAGCCTGCCGATTCGGCTACCTTGACAGCGAGGACGTAGTAAAGAAATTTGATTAAAAACTAACATCATCAGAGATTACACATCATGAAAGTTATGACCCGTTATCTTGTATTAATTTCACTGCTCTTGCTGCCTGTGATGATTACGGCACAAAAGCGTACCAATCCATCCAAACCGCCAAATATCGTCTTTATCATGTCGGACGACCACGCGACGCAAGCCATCAGCGCATACGGCAGCAAGCTGATCCAAACGCCCAACATTGATCGGCTCGCCAAAGAAGGCATGAAGTTTGAGAATTGCTTTGTGACGAATTCGATTTGTACGCCGAGCCGTGCCGCAATCCTGACAGGCAAATACTCGCACATGAACGGCGTGCCGGTCTTTAATCATCTGGATACTTCACAGCCAATGCTCTCAAAATATTTGCAACAGGCTGGCTATTACACCGGGATGATTGGCAAGTGGCATCTGGGCGGACAAAATCCCTACACGCCGGAGAATGGTAAACCGGCGGGCTTTGATTACTGGAATATTTTGCCGGGACAAGGCGCGTATTTTGATCCGGCGATGATCGAAATGGGACAGCGCAAAAAGCTCAAGGGATACACGACTGACCTGATTACTGATCTGTCGATTGACTTCATCAAAAATCGTCCACAGGACAAACCGTTCTTCCTGATGTTTCACAACAAAGCGCCGCACCGAAACTGGCAGCCGGACGAAAAACATCGCAAGCAATACGAGAATTACGAGCCGCCGATACCAGCAACATTCGATGACGATTACAAAGGAAAATCTGACGCCTCGCGTCTGGCGACGAATCACATTGACACTGACCTGACGCCGAATGACCTCAAGGTGAAACCACCGGAAGGCTTGAGCGGCGCGGAATTAAAGCGATGGAAATTCAAACGCTATATGCAGGATTATCTCGCCTGTGTTGCGTCGGTAGACGATAACATCGGGCGCTTTCTTGAATACCTCGACAAGTCTGGTTTAGCCGAAAATACCATCGTGATTTACACCTCGGATCAAGGGTTTTTTCTCGGCGAACACAATATGTTCGATAAGCGATTTATGTACGAGGAATCGCTGCGCATGCCGTTCCTGATTCGCTGGCCTGCGCAAATCAAACCCAACAGTGTCAGTCGGGGAATGATTCTCAACGTAGATTTTGCGCCGATGATGCTGGACGCAGCAGGCGCGAAAGTTCCGGCGGATATGCAGGGACACAGCTTCCTGCCGCTCTTGCGCGGACAAACGCCGAAGGATTGGCGCAAGGCGATGTACTATCGTTATTACCATCCGGGCGATCACAACGTAGCGATGCACTACGGCGTGCGGACTGACCGCTACAAATTGATCTATTATTTCAAGCTTAACCAGTGGGAATTTTATGATCTGCAAAAAGACCCGATTGAGATGCGAAATGTTTACGCCGATGCAGCCTACAGTAAAGAAGTTGGGAAGCTTAAAGCGGAGATGGCGCGATTACGCAAAGAGTTGAAGGATAACGATCAGTACGCTGATATGCTACCCAAAGATGATGTGGATAGTCAGGCTCCACCACCCGGCGTCAAGCCTTGAGTATGTGATTGAATACAAGGAATATCAAAAATTCAGAAAGTTCTGAGTCCCAACGGGACGCAATGCAATAGCCTGAGGTGAAGCGCAGCAGCGCGCAACCCCAGGACAGCAAGGAATAATTAAGAAGCCCTGAAAGGGCAAAATAACTTATTTCGCCCTTTCAGGGCTTAGAGCGTGTTTTAAAAGGTACTGTGAGTAAGACGAGTAAGCATCAAACAAATCATGACAATGCGAATGAAGGTTTCACTGACAGCGGGTAAGTATTCATAGTCCTTACTCATCCGCCGCTGAAAATTCAGCCAGGCAAAAGTGCGCTCGACGACCCAGCGCCGGAAGCGGTCAGGCAAGCACTCCCAGACGCCGCTTAACCGCCAGCGGCGAAAGTGGAAAATCCGGCCAAGCAAGGATTTGTAGTGATCGCCAGGCGGTGGATTGTGGAGCGGACGAATGCCTGGATCAATCAGTGCCGAGTGCGCTGGAAGAATTGCGAAGGATTGCTCAGCACGAGCGAAGCGAAGATTCGGCTTTGCGCGATTCGGTTAATTCTGCGGAGAATCGCCTAACTGCCAACAGGTTCTATAGTACGTCGCATCATGTGATTGAATTTATGAATCCAGTAAGTGACAACTCCTTCCTCAAAATCATTGTTGCAATGATGTCTGGCGTGGCCTTATGTTTTGGTTCACTGGCTTGCAACAATTCATCACTGGCACGCACTGAAAAAGTTAAGTTAAATACGCCCTCTTCATTAAATTTGGCAGACTCCGACAACGACGGATTTCCTGATGCAGTCGAATTGACTTCAGCGTCTGATCGCGAAAATTTTCGGAGCTGGTTTACGGCGATTGCTGAAATACAGTATTACCAAAGCAGCGCCGAGTGGAATAAAGAACAGCGCGATTGTGCAGGACTGGTCAGGTTTGCCATGCGCGAAGCGTTACGTCAGCACGACCGGCTGTGGTTTCAAAAAATGGGGGCCGGTTATGAGGCCGTAGCGCCCGATGTGCGCGACTTCAATTTGGAAAAATCGCCGTTGCACGAAAAATTATTTCGCACAGATTTTGGTATTTTCCGGGAAAGTGATCTGACTGAAAATAAGTTTTCAGAATTTGCCGATGCACGCACTCTGAAAAATTATAACGTTTCGTTCATCAGTCGTGAGCGTAGTCAGGGGCAATCCGGCGATCTGCTTTTTTACGAACAAGCCTTCGCGCAAAAATTCCCGTATCACGTGATGATTTTTCTTGGCAAAGCGAAACAGGCAAATGAAGGCGCAAATGATTGGGTGGTGTATCACACCGGCAATTCCGCCAGTGATGATGGCACATTGAAAAAAGTACGGCTTGCAGTGCTGGATCAGCATCCCGATAAACGCTGGCGACCAGTTGGGAATAACAAGAATTTTTTAGGATTTTATCGGTTGAAAATTTTACAATAAATTTGGGGCACAGATCGTTTAGGAAAAATCCGCGTAAATCCGTAATATCCGCGTCATCCGCGTTCTATTTAGTAACTTTGGAGAAGCCATGAAACTTAGAAACAATTTCACTACGATTGCGATTTATGCGCTGGTTATTGGCGCGGCTATTATCTTTGCTACGGTGCAAATGAATGCACAAAGCACTACGGCTGTCTCGCCAACGCCAACCGCTACCGCCTCTCCGACTATTGCGCCTGCGCTCAAGCCTTCGTTTTCGCTTTCGACCAATCGCACTTACGGCACAAATGATCGCGCTAAAATTTACGTCAACTATCAAAGCATCAGCTCGCTGGATTTTCGCGTTTACAAGGTCAAAGACCCCGCAAAATTTTTTAAGCAACTCAACGATCCGCATCAAATGGGCGAGGCCGATGCCCTGCGAAATGAAACCATCAACGATGTCAAAGACAGTAAGCCCGGCGTGCTCGAAAAAGTTCATGAATTTAAAACTTCGCTGTGGGGCAGCGTCAAAAACTATTTTCGTAAACAGCTCAATCACGAATCGCGGGTCGAGTTCAACGTCAAATTTCGCGGCCTAGGCGGAGAAAAAGATCGCCTCCCTTTGAATGTCGCGGATTTCGCACGCGTACCGCTCCTCAATCAGGATCAACTGGTCACGGCTTTTCGGCAGCCGCTGGCAACTGAAAATAAATACGACTCGAAAATGATTCTGCTGGATAAGCGCGAACCAGGCGTTTATCTGGTCGAAGCGATCAACAGCCAGGATGGTAAAGATTTACGCGCCTACACAATTTCCATCGTCACTGACCTGACGATGGTGAAGAAAAATACCAACGACGGAGAGATGCTGGTTTATACGGTTGATCGCAAATCCGGCGAACCACGCGGCGGCCTCAACATCGAAGTCATCAAAGGTAAAAAGACAATTGCCACCGGCGTGACAGACAAAAACGGCGTGCTGAAAACCAGCGTAAAAAAACAACCGAACAACCCCGACCAGCATCCCGAAGATCATGACCCGGAAGCCCAAAATCCTGACGCCGGACGCGATGCCTATCTCGTGCTGGCAACCGCCAAAGATCAATTCGCCATTTCTGATCTCGAAGCTTTTTATTTCGGCGGCGAGGGTGATGACGAAGGTGGCGACAGCGGCAAACTGGCAGGCTACATTTATACCGACCGTCCGGTTTATCGTCCGCATCAGAAAGTATATTTCAAAGGCATTTTGCGTAAACTCGGCAATAACGGCTACGAATCCGCCGGTGCAAATGTCAGCGTCACAGTCGAAGATTCAAACAACGGCAAGCTGCTCGAAAAAAGTTTTCCGCTCTCACCACGCGGCACGTTCAATGGCGAAATTGAGATTGCTGAAGAAGCGCCGCTGGGTCAATACAACATCACCGCCAAAGTTGGCGAAGCGACATCAAGCCATTATTTTTCGGTCGAGGAATACAAAAAACCTGAATACAAAGTTACGGTCAAAGCCGCGCAGCCGTTCGTCGCCGTGGGAGACAAAACTACTTTCAACATTGAGGCAAAATACTTTTTCGGTGCGCCCGTCGCCAATGCCGAAGTGAAATATTACATCTATCGTTCGCGTTACTGGCATTCGTGGTGGCGCGGTGAAGGCGAAGAAAGCGAAGATGAATTCGGACCAGCAGGCGAAGAGGATGACGAAGGCGGCGGTTATGGTTACGGCAACGATATGGTGAAAGACGGCGAAGCAAAACTCGACAAAGATGGCAAGCTCAACCTCGAATTTCAGGTTCCACAACCCGAAGACAAACAAAATTACGATTTCACCTATCGCGTCGAAGCCAAAGTCGTAGATTCATCGCGCCGCGAACTGGAAGGACAAGCCAGCTTCGTCGGCACACGCGGCAAAGTCGTCGCGTTTGCTAATTCAATCGGCTATGTTTTTTACAAAGACGATACGGCGAAAATAAAAGTCAAAACCGCCGATTACGAAGGCAAGCCGGTAGCTGCAAAAGTCACACTGAAATTCATTGAGCATCGCTACGAGAAAATTGAAAAAGCCAGTCCCGAAGGCAAATGGGATCGGTACGAATACAAATTGAAAGAGACCGATTTAGGCAGCGCCGAAGTCCAGACGAATGCGCAGGGACAGGGTGAACACAACTTCAAAATCCCCATTGTTGGCAGCATCCGCATTGAAACCATCGTCAATGAAAATGGGCGACAGGTAATTTCCGAAGGCGGTTATTTATGGGTTGCCGAACGTAACGAAAATCAAACTGACCGTGGCGATTATGTGTATTCCAATTCATCCGCCATCAAATTAGTGCCAGACAAAAAATCTTATAAACCCGGCGAGACGGCGAAAATTCTGGCCTTGTTGCCAACCGACAACGCGCATCTTTTAGTCACGACCGAACTTGAAAGTATCAGGAGTATCAGGACGATTAAATCCGCCGGACGCTCAGCGCTGATCGAAGTGCCGATTGATGAAAAGGCGGTGCCGAATATTTTTTTCAGTGTTTGTTATGTCAAAGACGGCGAGTTTTATGAGCAAAGCAAATCGTTGAATGTGCCCGCGAAACATAAATTCCTGAACCTTGAAATCATTCCCAACAAAAAAGAATACAAGCCGCGTGATGTGGCAAGTTACACAATTCTGGCGCGGAATACGGATGGCTCTCCCGCGCCCGGAGCCGAGGTTAGTCTGGGCGTAGTGGACGAAGCCGTGTACAGCATCATGCCGGAAAATGCTGGTGATATTCGCCGCCAGTTTTACAATAAACGGTACAATCGCGTGCAAACCAGCTTCTCGACCCAGTTCACGTTCTCCGGCTATTCCGGTGAAAAATCCTTAAAAATTGCGAGCAATAAAGCAAACTATCAACTCGCAGATTTCAAAAACGAAGCGCAATACGCTGAACCAACCATTCGCAAAGAATTCAAGGATACAGCCTTCTGGCAACCAAACGTTGTCACGGGAGCGGACGGCAAGGCAACCGTTGCAGTACCCCTGCCCGACAATTTGACGACGTGGCGAGCAACCGCTCGTGGTGTGACTGCTGACTTAAAAGTCGGCTCCAGCATCGGCAAAGTTATTGCGCGGAAAGACCTGATTTTACGGCTCGAAACGCCGCGCTTCTTAACCGAAGGCGATACTGTGACGCTCTCCGGCATCGTGCATAATTACCTTGATGCGGAAAAATCCACGAAGATTGGCATTGAAGTCAGCGGCGCACAATTGCTGGATGGAGCTTCGCAAACTATCACAATTCCGAAGCAGGGAATACAACGCGTTGACTGGCGCATCAAAGCCGACCAGCTTGGTCAGATTAAGTTACTGGCGAAAGCGCTGACCGATCAGGAATCCGATGCGGTTGAATTACCGCTTGAAGTCATTCCCGCCGGACTCAAACAAACCAACGGCAAAGCGTTGGCATTGTCAGGCGAAAATGATGAACAAACGTTTGATGTAAATTTACCGGCGAATGCTCATGCGCAGGCGCGTTCACTTAAACTCGAAGCCGCGCCTTCCATGGTCGGGACATTATTTGGCGCCCTGGATTATTTGACGGGCTTCCCATACGGATGCACTGAACAAACGATGTCGTGCTTCATGCCAAACGTGATCGTGACGCAAGCCCTGGCCGACATCAAAGGCGCGACGATTCGCAAAGACAATAATCTTCCAGCCAAGGTCAAACGCGGGATTGATCGGCTCGCGGGACTGCAACACGACGATGGCGGCTGGGGCTGGTGGAAGGACGACAAGACTGATCCGTTTATGACGGCGTATGTCATTGACGGTTTGTCACAGGCGGTCAAAGCAGGTTACGCCGTTGAGACCTACAAAATAAATCAGGGGCGCGAAGCCGCGAAAAAAATGATCGAAGGCCACAAGGCCGAAGACGGCAAAGCGATTGATTTGGAAACGCAGGCGTATCTGGTTTACGCCTACGCTGTCAGCGGAGAAAACGGCGATAAATATATCAACGAATTGTTTGGGCAACGACAGGCGTTGTTGCCTTACGGACGCGCCCTGCTCGCGCTCGCGTTGCACGCCTACAATGACAAACGCGCCGCACAGGTGACCGCCGATATTGAGCGTACTGCTCGCGTCACCGATTACGATGCGCATTGGGAAGCGGCGCAAAAAGGGATGTATGACATACCGATCAATGTTGATTTGGAAGCGACGGCACTGTCGCTCAAAGCATTATCACGCATCATGCCAAACAGTCCGGTCACGGCCAAAGCCGCACGCTGGCTCGTCGCCAATCGCACTAATGGCTACGGCTGGATGTCTACCAAACATACGGCGTTTGCGATTAATGGTTTGATTGATTATCTGAAAGTCAGTCAGGAACTCGCGCCGGATTACACGGTCGAAGTGTATTTGAACGGCGAACAAATTCACACGCGGCATGTGACTTCGGCGGAAACGCAACCGTTTATTTTGGAACGCAAAGGCGCAACGCTGGCAGGCAATAATCAAATCCGCATTGTGAAACGTGGGCGCGGAGTTGTCTACCTCGCTTCGACACTTGATTATTTTTCCCGCGAAGAATCATCGGTTGCACAGGCTTCGCAAAACCTGAAACTTACGCGCGAGTATTTACGCCTGCGCGTCAATGACGACGGCAGCGGCAAAGCTTCGTGGAAGCTGGAGTCGTTAACCGGAGAGTTACGTTCAGGCGATTACATCGTCTCGAAGCTGCATTTGACGGGAGCGCGAGCGCGACAGGTGATGATCGAAGACCCGATTCCCGCTGGCTGTGAACAAATGCAAAGTGTCAGTGGCATCAACCTTAATTACTCCGAAAACAATTGGAGCGACTGGTATTCCTCCCGCGAATTCCGCGACA
>JANMKB010000535.1:0-22513 GCA_031371805.1 Blastocatellia bacterium
ACCAGTGAGCGCAGGCATTGTGCCTGCAAACTTATGTGAGTCGAAGGAACCGGGGATAACTCCGTAATGCGGCAGGTGGAATGCTTGCGCTCACTGGTGACGCTGAATGACCGGAAAAATTTTATGCCAGCCCCGTATCGCAAATTATATGTGCTCTATCTGCAACTGATGGATTTGTTGCTGATGATGGTCGCGCTCAGCAGCACGATCATTCTCAACTATGCGAGTGATGATTACGTTGCTTACGCGATCACCTTTTCTACTGAACGCATCAAGGTGACAAACGCGTTGCTGATTGGCTTGCTGTTGTTTATCTGGCATCAGGCCTTCAATGTGCGCGGACTTTATTTACTGACGCGCTTACATATTCTGGGCGAAGAGATCAGAGAAATAGCGCTTGGTGTGCTGTGGTGTTCGGGGGCGTTATTGCTGGTGGCGCAAATTGGTCGCTGGCAAACAATTAACGTCTGGGAGGCGATTTCGTTTGCCTTACTCAGCTTCATTTTGATTTGTGGTTTCCGGCTGATTCAGCAATACGCGCTACGCTGGTTTCGCAAACATGGACACAATCCAAAAAAATTATTGCTGGTCGGTGGCGGCCCACGGGGACAACAATTTGTCGCAAGGTTGATGGAACGTCCTGATCTTGGCTATCAAATTCTTGGGTATGTTGACAGCCAGCCGCAATATCCTAGCGGGGCGTTGTGGCAACTTCCGAACCTGGGAACCCTCGAAGACCTGTCGCGTATTATTGCCACTGAAGTGATTGACGAAGTTGTGATCGCGCTTCCGATCAAATCCCACTACGAACAAATGGAAACCATTATTGCCCTCCTTGAAGAGCAGGGGATTACGTCGCATCTGCTGTCGAATTTTTTCCAGAACCAGGTGGCTTATTCGCAGCCCGCCAGATTGCAGGGCATCAATTTTATTTCGCTGCAATGCGCTCCGACTTTTGGGTGGCGCACGGAAGCCAAACGGCTGCTGGATTTAATTGCGGCGGGTACGTTACTACTGCTGGCCGCGCCGCTGTTTGCCCTGGTGGCACTGGCGATCAGGCTTGATTCACGTGGGCCGGTTTTCTTTATCCAAACGCGGATGGGTTATAACAAGCGGCGCTTCGAACTGTTCAAGTTCCGCACGATGGTGCTTGATGCCGAAGCGCGGATGAAAGAAATCGAACACCTCAACGAAAAAGAAGGCCCGATTTTCAAAATTAAAAACGACCCGCGCATTACTCGCCTCGGTCATTTGTTGCGTAAAACCAGCATTGATGAATTGCCGCAACTTATTAACGTCATACTCGGCGATATGAGTCTGGTAGGGCCGCGTCCGCTTTCCATGCGTGATGCACTTGGCCTGGATGCCGCGTGGCAAAAGCGCCGCTTTTCGGTCAAGCCAGGCATTACCTGTCTCTGGCAGGTTTCCGGTCGCAGCAACCTGAGCTTTCGTGAATGGATGCTGCTCGACCTTGAATACATTGATCGCTGGTCGTTAGGCCTTGATTTTCGCATCCTGTTACGCACTATTCCCGCTGTGCTTTCCGGCAAAGGCGCAGCTTAGTCGCAGACTCGATATTTGATACTTATTCTCGTAACAAAGATAAACCTCAACTGGAGTATTTCTCATGTGCCCCAAATCTTTTTCCTCTCTTATGTTCAGTTACGATCCTCACAAAGCTCGTCTTATTTGGTTGGTTGTCATTGTGATGTTAACTGGAATTTCAACTTCCGCGCAGACCTTTACCGATTCGGGGTTTGCCGTCGAGACGGTCGCCACTTTACCTGTGTTTACGCCCGTGGGAATTACGTTTGCGAGCGACGGACGAATGTTCATCACGCAAAAAGGCGGCGTGATTCGCATTGTCAAAAATGGCACGCTCCTGACAGCCCCGTTCATTGACATCTCCGCGAGGGTAAATCGCAATGGTGATCGCGGGTTGATGGGCTTCACGCTGGACCCAAATTTTTCGAGTAACGGTTTTGCTTATTTGTTATACGTTTATGAGGGAGCCGGAAATCCGAACGATGGAGCTCCTAAAACAGCCCGCCTCACCCGTGTCAAAGCTGATCCGGCGAATCCCGATGTCGCTTTAGCAAATAGTGAAGTCGTGTTGGTGGGAACCATTGGCACTGTCCCCTGTAGCGAAGGCGCTGATTGCATCCCCTCAGACTCAACTTCCCATACGGTTGGCACGGTGAAGTTTGGCCCTGATGGCAAATTGTATATGGGGATGGGCGACGGCAGCTTCTTCACGTTTATTGATGCACGTTCCCTGCGGGCGCAGAATTTGAATTTCTATAACGGCAAAATTTTACGCCTCAATCCCGATGGCACAGCCCCCAGCGACAACCCGTTTTATGACGGAACGAATTCGGTCAGATCCAAGGTTTATAATTACGGCTTGCGCAATCCTTTTCGCTTCACGATTCACCCGACAACCGGCGAAGTTATGATGGGGGATGTCGGACAGAATACCTGGGAGGAAATTAATCGTGGGCGCGGACAAAATTTCGGCTGGCCTTGTTTTGAGGGCAATGCACCAGAGCCGGATTTTCAAAGCCAGTTCCCGCAAACCTGTAATCCGTTGCCTGCCAGCGCGGTTACATTCCCGCTTTATGCTTATCCGACGCTGGGCGGTTCTGCGGTCATCGGGGGGCCGTTTTATACGGCGACACAATTTCCCGCGGCCTATCGGGGCAATTTTTTCTTTGGTGATTACGTCAAAGATTTTATTCGCCGAATGGTTTTCGATGCGAATAATAATGTGACCGCCGTCCAGGATTTTGCCACCAATGTTGGAGCGCCAGTTGATTTGCAATTGGGGCCTGATGGATCGCTCTATTATGTTTCCATCACGACGGGTGAAATTCGCCGCATTTTCTTTAATAGCAATTTGCCCGTGGCGGTTGCTTCCTATAGCCGACCCGCCGCCGCACAACCATCCACCATTGCCTTTTCCAGCAATGGTTCAAGCGATCCTGGTGGCAGTGCGCTGACTTATTTGTGGGAGTTTGGTGATGGCACAAATTCAACCGCAGCAGCGCCTGTTCATACTTATACTGTCAGCGGCGCAGCAACTTTTACCGTTAAATTGACAGTCACGAATGCGCAGGGATTAAAAGGAACTTCCACGCTTTCAGTGATCGTTGGCAGCCGTCCACCCGTGGCAACGATTACCTCTCCAAATGATGGCATACGTGCCAACATTGGCGACACGATAACATTTACCGGAACGGCGTCCGACCCGGATGAAACTTTACCGACCAGCGCCATGAACTGGACGGTTTTGCTCCATCACAATACGCACGTTCATCCAGGCATCACCTTCACCGGGCCGATGGGAAATTTTCCTATCGAAAATCACAGCGCGACCGGCGAGACATTTTTTTATGAAATAGTTTTGACCGTTACTGACAGCAGCGGCCTGACCGATACCAAACGCGTCAACGTCATTCCGGCGACAGCTACCAGCACGTTGCCTGCGCCCTGGCTAAGTCAGGAAGTGGGAAATGTAGGCTTGCCGGGCAGCGCGAGTTTTACGAACGGAATTTTTACTGTTAGTAGTTCGGGACTGGAGATTAATAATTTCGGCGATGGATTTTATTACACCTACCAGAAATTATCCGGCGATGGGCAAATCGTGGCACGGGTAACGAGCGCCCAAAACACTGCGGCGGGCGCGAAAGCCGGCGTGATGATCCGCGAGAGTCTGGCGGCAAATGCGGCGCATGCGTTAATCAGTCTTTCACCGGTCAGAGGGGTAGAGTTTTTACGCCGTGACGCCACCGGCTTCGGTACAGCTTTAGCTTCAGCGGGATATTTTGCTGTGCCCTATTGGGTCAAACTTGTGCGGAGCGGTAATACGATCAGCGGCTATCATTCCAGTGACGGCGTTAACTGGATTCTGCTTTCCTCCTCCGCTAACTTTTTTATTGCGAACGATGTCTTTGTCGGCCTGGCTGTCACGAGTAATAACAACACCGCGTTATGCACCGCGACATTTGATAATGTGAGTGTTGGCACTCCAAATAATCCACCGACCGTGAGCCTGACCGCGCCTGCCGATGGAGCGACGTATACGGCTCCTGCCAATCTCACAATTACTGCGAATGCCGCTGACAATGACGGTACAATAAGTAAAGTCGAATTCTATCAGGGGACAACTTTACTCAATACTGATGCGTCTGCGCCCTACAGCTTTATCTGGACAAATGTGGCAGCGGGAACCTCTGCGCTGACAGCCAGAGCCTATGACGATAAAGGTGCGGTCACAACTTCCAGCCCTGTGAATATTAGTGTTAGCAATCCAGCCAACGGGACGGGAAATGGATTAAAGGGAGAATATTTTAGAAGTAATAACCTGACCAGGCTTTCATTCACACGAACAGATGCAAACGTGAATTTTGACTGGGGCAGCGGCTCACCCAGCATTTTCCTGGGGCGCGATGATTTTTCTGTTCGCTGGTCGGGCGTGGTGCAACCTCGTTTCGGTGGGACTTACACCTTCTACGGTTTCAGCACTGACGGAGTAAGGGTCTTCGTTAATAACCAACTCCTTCTGGATAAACTCGCTACGAAAAACGGGAATATCGAAGGGCAGGGCCAGCTCACGCTCACGGCAGGTCAGAAATACCCCATCGTGGTTGAGTTTTATCAGAAAGATAAAGACAAGACTGCTGCCATCAAACTCGAATGGTCGAGTTCGCAACAAGCCAGAGAAATTATTTCGAGGAGTCAGCTTTACACCCAATAATAAATATGAGTAGTTGTACCCCCACTCAATTTGTCAGACTCCGACAATGGCGCGCATTTGTGCCACTAACCGCTTTGTCAACTTTGTCAGCAGTGATCTCGCTGGGAGTGGTCAGTGGCGGGCAGGTTTTGCGTGGAGTAATGCTCGGCGGAGCCATGTGGTTGCTGGCGCTGCCTTTGCTCTACAGTCTGGAAACAGGGTTGCTGGCGATTATGTTGTTTGAGCCGTTACGTGGCTTTCTCCGCCGCGCTCAATTCATCTTCGTCGAATATACAACGACTGATCCGATTCATCTGATTACGCCGCTGGTGACGCTGCTGGCGTTTGTCATTCTGCTTTGGCTGCGGCGGATGGAGCTTTTTCGTCAGACGGCGGTTTCAATGCCAGTCACCCTCTTGGCGGTGATCTTTATCTTCCAGGTTTTTAATCCCTGGCAAGGCACACTGATGATCGGGCTGTCAGGCGCAATGTTTATTCTCATCCCCCTTGCCTGGTTTTACTTTGGGCAAACGGTGAAGACGGATTTTATGGGGCAGGCCATGCGGCTGATCGTCGTGATGGGCTTGATCTGTTCATTGCATGGCGTTTACCAGTTGATGTTTGGCTATCCCGAATTTGAAAATTACTGGATCAAACATACTGACCATTATGAATCAATCGCGGTGGGCAAAGTCACGCGGGCACTGGCAACATTTAATAGCGCCGAGGAATGGGGGCGATACATTCAATACGGCGCGTTGATGGCCTTCGGGTTCGCCTGGGGAGCGAAAGAAATTATCCGCCGGATAAGCTGGTTCATGGCGGGTCTGGGATTGTGCGGGATGTTACTGATTACAGGCCAGCGCACAGCCATTTTTGGTTTACTGCTGGGCATCGGAACGCTGGCGCTGGTGGGAGCCAAAACATGGCGTGGTGTCGTGGGACGAGCCTCCGCAATGGCACTGGCAGGATTGTTTATTGTGGTCGTGGCAAAACCGCCCTCCGCCGATGATATGTGGAATAAAAGCGGTGACGCCAAAATCGAAACCATGCTGTCACACACAGCACGCGGAACTTTGCAGCCAGGGAAAGAAGAAAGCTTGCAGGAGCGCTTCAGTACCTGGAACAGGCTGGCCTTCAAAGTTGTCCCAGCCAATCCTTTCGGAACTGGTCTGGGCGCGGGAACAGTAGCTGCTATGCGTTACGCTTCTGCCGAAGAAACGCTCTATCCGATTGACAGCTTTATTGCCATTCTGATTGTCGGATGCAGCCTGCCCACCGCGTTGTTATTTATCTGGATTTTAGTGCGCGTCCAAATCACTGCCATTCGTATTTTCAAACGCGCCCTGCCGGAAACCCCGGCAGCCACTATTCGGCGCATCGCCGCAGCGATTATTCCGATGCTGCTCCTTAACAGTTTTTTCGGCCTGACCTTTACGATTTATTCTGCCGCACCGATTGCCTGGCTGGTGATTGGATGGATTGGCGCGGAAGCGGCGCGTGACGATAACTGGCTCGCCCACGAATTAGCAACGGACTGAGAAGATGAAGGCATGATGAAAATACTTTTTTACAATCATACAGCCACTGTCAGTGGCGCTGAGCGCGTGCTGTTACTAATTCTGTCGCAACTTGACCGCAACGAATTTACGTCACTGGTGCTGTGTCCGAAGGGCGCTCTACAAACGATGGTCGAAGAAAAAAATGTGTCCTGCCTGACGGTCGAAAAACTTGAGGCACGCTTTACCTGGCGCCCGGATTATTTGCTCCGCTATCTCGGCTCTTTTTTTTGTGTCATGCGTGATGTCCGAAAACAAGTGATTCGGGCTGCGCCGGATTTGATTCATGCCAACAGCATTCGCGCTGGTTTAGTGATGACTGCCGCGACGATTGGATGTCGTGTTCCGGTGATCTGGCATTTGCACGATATGCTGCCACGTCATTTCATCAGCACCGCCATTCGCTGGGTTGCACTGAGTTCTTCCCGCTTGCGGGTGCTGGCAGTTTCGCAGGCAACTGCTGAAAAATTTCGCGGGCTGCTCCTGTATCTATTTCCGCAACGTGTGCCTGGCAAAGTCATTTTGAATTGTGCCGATACGGAAAAATTTCAGCCCAATGCCGCAAGTCGAAAAGCGATTCGCGCTGAGTTTGGTCTGGCAGAAAGTACGCCTGTTATTGGCATCATCGGTCAACTTACCAAACGTAAGGGACAGCTTGGCTTGCTTGAGGCATTTGCCCTTGTCATCAAAGAACTTCCGTCAGCCATTTTGCTGATAGTGGGAGAGCCGCTCTTCACCGCCGCTGATGAGGAGTATCACCAGCACCTGAAGCGCACCGCCGAGGAGCTAGGGATTGCCAGGCAAGTGCATTTTTCTGGCGCCCGGCATGACATCCCCGCTGTGATGCAGGCGCTTGATTTGCTGGTTGTGAATTCTCTTGCTGAGCCTTGTGGTTTGGTCGTGCTGGAGGGAATGGCCAGCGGTCTTCCCGTCATTGCGACGGCGGTCGGCGGCAATCCTGAAATGATTTATCACGCCGTGAGCGGCTGGCTTGTTCCGGTTCAGGATAATCAGGCGCTGGCTGAGGCGATTGTCAAACTGATTCAATCACCTTCGCACTGTCAATCGTTGCGTAAGAACTCCCGCTTGCGCGTAGTCGAGCATTTTACAGTCGCCGCATTTATGTCGGCGATCAGGGACTTTTATTTTTGGAGCAATTCTGGCCTCCCCGTCGCTCCGGCTCCGGATACAGTACCGCGAGCCGGAGCGAGCCGGGTGCGCAGGATAAATTACCGCGAACCATAGCAAGACTCCATACGCTTTGCTTCATTGAAATGGTTAAGCAATCAGGTCGGGGAGCATTTGGTTACCGACGGGACACACACTGCGATAGCGTTGCAGCAATCATGCCTGCCTCACATCGCTGGGAACCAAATGCTCCCTGATCAATCACTACCGAAAAAGGATAACTATTGATGCCCCGAATAGCCTTAGTGCACGATTATTTTATTCAAATGGGCGGTGCAGAACGTGTGGCGGAAGCGCTGCACCAAATCTTTCCTGCTGCGCCACTTTACACCACCGTCGCGCTTGCTGAACGGTTGCCGCCCGGTTTACGCGATGCCGCCATTCATACTTCTTTCATGCAGCACATGCCTGCGGTTGAAAACAAATTCCGGCAATATTTTTTACTTTATCCCTGGGCGGTTGAGAGCCTTGATTTATCAGCTTACGATTTAATTTTGAGCAGCAGTTCCGGCTACGGCAAAGGCGTTCATCGCAGCAAAAATGCCGTCCATGTTTGTTATTGCCACACGCCAATGCGGTGGGCGTGGCGTTACGACGATTACGCCGCCCGCGAAAATTTCGGCACCTTCTCGCGGCTGGCGCTTCCAGCCATGCTTTCAGGTTTGCGCTGGTGGGATTTACGCGCCTCGCGCCAGCCCGATTATTACATCGCCAACTCTCAGGTTGTTGCCGCTCGCATCAGGCAAATTTATGGCCGTGAAGCCGTCGTCATCCCACCGCCAATTGACGTTGATCGTTTTCAACCGGACAGCGTAGTTGATGATTATTACCTCGTGCTCTCGCGGCTCCTGCCTTACAAACGGATTGATCTGGCAATTGAAGCCTGTACCAAACTTAACCGTCCATTGGTCGTGATTGGCGACGGCCCGGATCGGCAACGGCTGGAAAAGCTGGCGGGGCCGAACGTTGAATTTTTAGGGCGTGTTTCAGATACCACTGTCAAAAGATTTGCCAGCCGTTGTCGCGCTTTGCTTTTTCCCGGCGAAGAAGATTTTGGCATGACGCCGCTGGAAATAAATGCAGCGGGTCGTCCGGTGATTGCTTATCGGGGCGGCGGGGCGCTGGAAACAGTAATGGAAGGATTTACCGGCGTGTTTTTTGAGCGGCCAACCAGCCAGTCACTGATGACCGCAATTGAAGAATTCGAGCAATACAGATGGGACGCCCGCATCCTTCGTCATCACGCCGAGAAATTTTCTTATCCGGTGTTTGCGGCGCGCATGCTGGAGTTTTTGAGCAAGGTTGCACCTGCTTCGTGTCACGCAGAGTTAACAACCAGCAAACAAATAATTGCAGACCAGGCCAGGGAGTTATCGGTGGTTTAGCAGCTCGTTAAATGAATGACCATCATGCTTGATAGATTAACCGAACAAGTTGAGAAAATGGCTCCGTCTAATGTTGCGGTGCAACTGGCGCATCCATCTTCGTTGTCCAAAGCGGAACTCCAGCAATTGATTTATGAGTTCAATCAGAATGTCGCCAGCTACGAGCGCGATATTTGTCTGCACCAGCTTTTTGAAGCACAAGTTGAAAAAACGCCTGATGCGATTGCGCTCGTCTTTAATAATGAGGTCATGACGTATCGTGAGTTAAATATTCGTGCCAATCAGGTCGCGCATCGTTTACGCAAACTTGGCGTTACGCCGGAAACGCTGGTCGGCATTTATTTGGAGCGTTCACCGGAAATGGTGATTGCGATGTACGGTATTTTAAAAGCGGGCGGCGCGTATGTGCCGCTTGATCCGAGCTATCCGCGTGAGCGCCTGGCTTTCATGCTGGCGGATACAAACCTCCCGGTTTTATTGACGCAACAAGACTTGCTTGATACGTTGCCGCCACACAACGCACAAATAATTTGCCTCGATACAGAGCGGGAAAGTATCGCGCAGGAAAATGAAACAACTCCTGCGAGTGGCGTCACCGAAGAAAATCTTGCGTATGTCATTTACACGTCAGGTTCAACCGGTCAGCCCAAAGGCGTGATGATTGAACAGCGCGGCATTTGTCATCAGTTGCAGTGGATGCAGGCACAATATCCACTCACCAGCGACGATGCCGTACTGCTGAAAACGCCCTTCAGTTTTGATCTTTCGCTCTACGAATTTTTCTCGCCGTTACTGGCCGGCGCAAAACTTGTAATTGCCAAAGCTGGCGGACAAAAAGACACGGCATATCTGGTTGAGCTAATACAAAGCCAAAGTATTTCGACGCTTTTTATGGTTCCTTCCATGCTGCAAATGCTGCTGGCAGAGCAAAGCTTCGCTGCGTGTCTTTCACTCAAACATATTTTCTGTAGCGGGGAGCCATTGCCCTTTGCCCTGCAACAACGCTTCTTCGTACAAATGCCGCCAGCGGTTGGCTTGCACAATTTATATGGGCCGACGGAAGCCTCGGTTGAATGTACATACTGGGATTGCGAACGCGACACGAAACTAACCATCGTTCCGGTTGGTCGTCCGATTGCGAATTATCAAATTTATATTCTTGATGAAGACCTCAACCCTGTTCCGCCTGGTGTTCCTGGTGAATTGCATATCGGCGGCATCGGATTAGCACGCGGCTACCTCAACAGACCGGAATTGACGGAGGAGAAATTCGTGCAGTGGTCGGAGAGCAGTTCGCAGTTCACAGTTCGCGGTTCGCAGCGTATGCAGCAAGAAACTGCGAACTGTCAACTGCGAACTGCGAACTCTCTTCCGCCCACCGCCCACCGCCCACCGCCTACCGACCCCCGTCTTTACCGCACCGGCGACCTCGCACGCTGGCTGCCCGAAGGGATAATCGAATGCCTGGGACGCCTTGATTTTCAGGTCAAAATTCGTGGTCATCGAATTGAACTCGGCGAAATTGAAGTTGTTCTCTCGCAACATCCAGCCGTGCGCGAAAGCATCGTCATGGCACACGAAGATGCTGGCGGCGACAAACAACTGGTCGCCTATATCGTGAGTATTCAAGCGACTGCAACCACTCATAACGAGCTTCGCAATTACCTGCAACAAAAATTGCCGGAGTACATGGTGCCAGGCAAATTTGTGCGGCTGGAATCATTCCCGCTTTCATCCAATGGCAAAATTGATCGTCAGCAATTGCCGGCACCTGATGCGATAAGCATTGAACGCGAAGAGGGTTTTGTTGCTTCTGCAAATGAACCGGAACACAAATTAACTGAAATTTGGGAAAAGGTTTTGAGCCTTCAACCGCTTGGCGTGACAGATAATTTTTTTGCGCTCGGCGGCCACTCGCTGCTGGCTGTCCGCATCTTTGCCAGGGTTGAAGAAGCCTTCGGTAAAAAATTTCCGCTGGACACCTTATTCAAAGCACCGACAATTCGGCAACTCGCCGCTCTGTTACAACAACCAGACTGGCAACCCTTGTGGTCTTCGCTGGTTCCCTTACAACCTGAAGGCGACAGGACGCCGTTTTTTTGTGTGCATGCAATCGGTGGGAATGTCCTTGAATATTACGAACTGGCGCATCAGATGGAACCGGAGCAGCCGTTTTATGGCTTGCAATCGGTGGGGCTGGACGGGCAGCAAAATCCTTTCACCAGCATTGAAGCAATGGCGGCGCACTACATCAATGAGATTAGTCAGTTGCAGCCGGAAGGCCCGTATTATCTGGGCGGCAGATCATTCGGCGGCGTCGTCGCTTATGAAATGGCGCAACAATTACGCGCCCAGGGGCGGCACGTCGCGCTGGTGGCGTTGCTTGATACAGACCCCATTGGCTGGCTCAAATTATTTAAGCGTGGTACGGCGCTCAGGTTGCAGGCGCGTTTCCTGACCCTGCGCATCAGACGACATCTGAGCAATCTGCAAGGCCTGAAATTATTTGGAAAACTCAACTACATCAGAGAAAAAGTCGTGTATAAGAAGCGCAAAGTAGAAACCTGGCGCTGGCAAATTGAGCAAAAGCTGAAGTCGGAAAGAAACCCCGATCTGGTTGATACCTTGCGCGATGTCGAGGAGTTTAATTACCTGGCCGCCACGAATTATAAACCGTGTATTTACCCCGACCGGGTGACATTTTTTTATGCTACGGAAGAAGTCGGTTCGCTGGAAAATCAGTTTGGCTGGCAAACGCTGGCGACAGGCGGGGTAGAAGTCGTCGAAATCCCTGGCAATCACCAAAGTATGATTAAGTCACCGAATGTGGAATTGCTGGCAGAGCAACTGAAATTGCGCCTCACGACAACGATTACTAAAACTCCGGAAGCAATAAATCACGATAAATAAAAAAAGATGCGGCAATTAACCCAAAGAATCGAAAACCTTTCTCCCGCCAAGCGTGCGCTGCTGGAAATGAAGCTGCGCGAAAAAGTGCCTGGGCCGGAAGCGTCATCCATCCTTGTGCCGCGCCCACACCGCGCATCTGCGCCGCTTTCCTTTGCGCAGGAAAGTTTATGGTTTTTGGAGCAACTGAATCCGAACACGGCGCGCTATAACTTGTCTGACGCGCTGCGACTGCGTGGGACGCTCAATCTCGCAGCCCTAGAGCAGGCGCTGAACAATATTGTGGCGCGGCATGAGGCTTTGCGTACCTGCTTTGTCGAAACGGATAATGAAGTTCGGCAAAACATCGAGGCAGCTTCTTTCTTACAATTACGCTTCGTAAATTTGACGCTCCTGCCTGAAACAGAGCGCACAAGTGAGGCGCAACGCATCCTGGCCTCGGCGGTTGAGCTTCCCTTTGATTTGTCCCGGGGGCCACTCGTGCGCTTCACCCTACTGCGGCTCAATGAGCAGGAACATATTTTGCTCGTGCTTATGCACCACATCATTAGCGATGGTTGGTCAGTGGGCATCTTCTGGAAAGAGTTTGCGGCGCATTATGCAAGCTGTCTGCACGACACGCCGGTGGACTTACCTGACCTCCCGATTCAATTTGGCGATTACACTACCTGGCGCCGGGAACAGTCGGGTGGGCGTGCTTTCGAGTTGCAACTGGCGTATTGGAAAAAGCAGCTTGCCGCCGCCCCGGCTTTGCTGGAACTGCCCACCGACAGACCGCGCCCGGCGGTGCAAAGCTCTCGCGGTGCACAATCCAGCAGCGTGCTTCCCCGTGCTTTGTGCGATGCCCTGAAAGCCCTGAGCCAGCGCCAGGGTGTGACGTTGTTTATGACCACGCTGGCGGCGTTTTATACGTTGCTGGCGCGTTATACCGGACAAGAGGATTTGGTTGTCGGGTCTCCACTGACCGGACGCACACACACAGAAACAGAAAACCTGATCGGCTTTTTCGTCAACACGCTGGCGCTGCGCACGGACGTGACGGGCGATCCGACGTTTTGTGAGTTGCTTAAACGCGTCCGGGACACCGCGCTCGGCGCGTACTCACATCAGGACATACCATTTGAAAAGCTAGTGGCAGAACTGCGCCCGGAACGCAGCTTAAGTTACAACCCGATTTTTCAAACTGCCTTTGCTTTGCAGCATGAAGCCACGTCAGACCTTCAGCTCACCGGCTTACAACTTAGCCCCGTGAAACTTGGCAGTGTCACTGCTAAGTTCGATTTATTCCTGTCGTTGTGCGAAGCGCCGGACGGCTTGCGTGCGACAATCGAATACAACACTGATTTATTTGAAGCCGCGACGATTGCACGAATGCTCAGCCATTACCAGAATCTGCTGACTGGAATCATTAGTGACCAGACACTTCGCCTTTCAGAATTGCCGCTCCTCACCGACGCAGAGCAGCATCAATTGCTGGTTGAATGGAACGATACGGCGACCGATTATCCACAGGATTTGTGCCTGCACCAACTCTTTGAAGCAAGAGTTGTGAGCAGCCCTGATGCGATTGCCGTGATCGCCGATGAAGTCAGCATTACTTATCGTGAACTCAATCGGCGTGCCAATCAGGTGGCGCATTATCTCCGCGCTGAAGGAATCGCGCCCGACAGTTTGGTTGGCATTTACACCGACCGCTCGTTGCTGATGGTGATTGGCATTCTCGGCATCCTCAAAGCAGGCGGAGCGTATTTGCCGCTCGACCAAAGTTATCCGCCGGCACGGCTGGCTTTCATGCTGGAAGATGCCCAAACACCCATCATCCTGACGCAGCAAAAGTTACTGGCGAATTTGCCCGCGACTGCTGCTAAAGTCGTTGCGCTGGATACCAATTGGGAAATCATTTCCCGGCACAAAGAAGACAATCCAAATAATGTTACGCAGCCGGATAATCTGGCTTACGTTATTTATACTTCGGGTTCGACCGGACAACCCAAAGGCACAGCGATTCCTCATCGTGCCGTTAATCGCTTAGTTTTTAAGACGAATTATGTGCAGCTTGAGGCGACGGATTGCATTGCGCAAGTCTCGAATATTTCTTTCGATGCCGCGACCTTTGAGTTATGGGGAGCTTTGCTGCACGGTGTGCGTTTGGTACTAATTAATAAAGACATTGCCCTTTCACCTGGAAATTTTGCCGAGCAAATCAGAACACATCAGGTCACGACGATGTTCCTGACAACTGCGCTTTTCAATTTGTTGTCGCGCGAAGCACCAACGGCTTTCAGCACCCTGAAAACATTGATGTTTGGCGGCGAGGCGTGCGATCCGAATTGCGTGCGTGACGTGTTGAGGAAGGGGCCGCCACAACGTTTGCTACACGTGTACGGCCCGACCGAAAGCACGACGTTTGCTTCGTGGCACTTGATCGAAACCGTGCCGGAAGGCGCAACGACGATTTCGATTGGTCGTCCGATCTCAAATACCACAATTTACATTCTGGATCATGATCTCAACCCTGTACCGATTGGTGTTCACGGCGAAATTTATATTGGTGGTGCTGGTCTTGCGCGTGAGTATCTGCATCAGCCGGAATTGACGGAGGAAAAATTTATTGTTTCGAGTTTCGAGTTTCGAGTTTCGCGGCCTGGCGCTAATAACAATGATCTACAACCCGAAACGCAAAACCCGAAACCCGACCACCGCCTTTACCGCACCGGCGACATCGCGCGCTATCTGCCCGATGGCAGTATTGAATTTATTGGCAGAAAAGATCAGCAAATAAAACTGCGCGGCTTTCGCATTGAGTTAGGCGAAATCGAAACGGCGCTTCTGGCGCATCCCGCCATTCAGGATGCGGTAGTCGTGATGACAGAGGGCACAGAAAATAATAAGCGCCTGCTTGCCTGGTATGTTGCGACAGAAGACGCTGCTGTCTCTGTCAGTGAATTGCGGGATTTTCTAAAACAGCGGTTGCCCGATTACATGCTGCCAGCAATATTTTTCAGCCTGAGCGAAATGCCGCTGACTCCGAATGGCAAAGTGGATCGGCACAGATTGCCTGCGCCGGAAGCAGCGCATGTCGAGCAGAAAAGGGAAGTGGGCGCACCCCGGGACGAATTGGAATTACGGCTGACGTGGATTTGGGAGAAGGTTTTAGGTGTGGCGGTAATTGGTGTGAACGATAATTTCTTTGACCTCGGCGGACATTCATTAATTGCTGTTCGGCTATTTACGGAAATCGAAAAAGTCTGCGGGAAACGCCTCCCGCTCGCCACCTTATTTCAGTCCCCCACTATCGCACAACTGGCGGACAAGCTGCGGCAACAGGGCTGGCAACCCGCGTGGAATTCGCTGGTCGCTTTACGTCCCAGCGGGGCGCGACCACCATTTTTCTGTGTGCATGCGGTTGGTGGCAATGTACTCGAATACCAGGCCCTGGCGCGTTACCTTGCTCCCGAGCAACCGTTTTATGGTTTGCAGTCAATTGGCCTGGATGGTCGGCAAACGCCACTCATCAGCATTGCGGCAATGGCAGCGCATTACATTAAAGAGATGCGCCAGCTTCAGCCCGCCGGCCCGTATTATCTGGGCGGCAGATCATTTGGCGGAGCCGTAGCTTTTGAAATGGCGCGACAATTGCAGTCCCAGGGCGAGCCGGTGGCGTTGCTGGCGATGCTTGATACCTATCCGCTGGGCTGGTTGAAATTGCTGGAACCCGCGCTGGCGGCGAACTATAAACGAGCCTTTCAGCGGCAGGCAATCAAGCGTCATTTGGCAAACCTGCGCACCCTGAGCCTCAAAGGAAAAGTAAATTATTTTTTGGTTAAGGCGAATTACAAAAAACGAAAATATCTGCATTTAATTTGGAAATTCCGCCAACGTTTTCAGGCTGGCACAGTCCGTTCGCTGGCAGAAAAATTACGCGACATTGAAGAACTGAATTACCTGGCGTCAAAAAATTACACGCCACAAATTTACCAGGGCCAAGTCACTTTTTTCTGTGCTGGTGAAGAAATCAGTGCGGCGGAAAGCCAACTGGGCTGGAAGTTGCTGAGTGCTGGGAACGTCGAAGTCGTAGACATTCCCGGCGACCACCAAAGCATGATTAAAGAGCCGCACGTCATCGCGCTGGCAAACAAACTTCAGGCAGCGCTCAACACGGCACAAGCGGCGCAAAAATCTCAAGTAGAGGGAGGACATCAAAATGACTAAGCAAATTATTTGTGCCCTGATTTTATCCGGCCTTACGGATGCGGTGATTAATGTGAGTGATTCCATTTTCCACCTCGCCAATAGTTTGGTTGGGCGCTTCTGGATTGTAGATAACCTGATTGCGCTGCCGGTTGACAATGAATTTATCAAGGCGGCGTTGCTCGGCTCCTGCTTCCTGGCCGTGTGGTTTGGACAAAAGACAGAGGAGGAAACGCGCCGCGTCAGAAAGATTTTGCTGGCGACCTTGATCGCGTGTGTTTTTGTGATTGCGACCACGAAAACGCTCTCTAAAACAGTTTTTCTGCCGCGTCCATTTATTCAATCGAAACTGGTTTATCACCTGACAGATGACCAACTGGTCGAAAATCATCGCCTGAGTTATCGCGTACCGCTGGATAAATCGAGTCAGGATAGTTACCGCGATTTATTGAATGGCGAGATTGCCAAAAATGATCTCGGCTCTTTCCCCAGCGATCACGCGGGATTTTTTGTCACGGTCGCAGCGGGGATTTGGCTGGCTTCGCGGGGCGTCGGATTAATCGCGCTGGCATGGACATTTTTCGTGATTCTGCTGGGTCGGGTGATGACCGGAATGCACTCGCCATTGGACATCATCGCGGGTGCGGCAATCGGAATTATGGTCTTAGCCTTAGTTCAATTTGTCGCACGCAAATGGTTCGGAGGCTGGCTGGATCGCGTGGTGAACTGGTCGTTGCAACATACGGCAATGACCAGCGCCCTGCTTTTTGCTGTGCTCTTTGAAGTCTCAAATACGCTGGTTCATTTACCGCCGCTTGCTAAATTCGGAATCGCAACGGTCAAACATTTATTAGGGAAGGGGAATTAAGCGATGCGAATTCTAATCACAATAAGTTTACTGCTTGGACTGCTCTGCCTGACTGCCTGTGGCCTGGGCAAAGAGGGAATGATTGTGCTGGTCGAAGACGGCTGGAAAGCCAATATTTACGCGACCAATAAAGACGGCTTCGGCGCACCGGATGGAATTCTCTGGCGGCAGGGGAAATTTTATTTCGCCGATGAAGGCAGCGGAGCAATTGAAAGCTGGTGCAGCCCGGATGGCCTCAAAACGCTTTGTAATACCAGCCTCGGCATTATGTCGCCGGAAGATTTAGTGATGGATCATCAGGGTAATATTTTTTTCACTGATGATGACGCGGGCGGCGTGTGGGAAATTGACGCGACAGGCAAAGCATTCTTGCTTGCCGGAAAAGAGCAGGGACTGGTTTCAACCGAAGGCATCGCGCTGGCGCCTTCGGGAAACATTATTATTGGCGATGGTGAAAAGCATTTAATTTACAGCGTCAGCCGCAGCGGTGTGGTGTCTACATTACTCACAGGAATTAAGAAACCTGAGAGCATGGTTTATGACGAGCGTGGGAACCTGTTTATCGCCGACAATGAAGAGAATGTGCTGTATATGGCCGATCCCGAATTGAAGCTGTACCGCCTGATCGAACACAAAGAGGGGTTCTCTCCCGAAACAATTTTTTATCAGCAGGGAACGCTTTACATCACCAATAGCCAGACCGGAAAACTCTATCGTTATACGCCGCAGGATGGGTTGCACACGATAGCTGTCTTTGGCGGCAGGCTGGGCAATGTACAGGGTATTACTGCCGACGACCAGGGAAATCTTTATCTGTCGGTGCAATCCGATTTGCAACATAAGGTCGGTTACATCATCAAACTGGAAAAGGAAATAAGGAGTTAGTTTATGGTGTCGCGTACACAACAATTTCGGTCACGAATAATAATTGCTGTGCTGCTTACTTTTCTCACCTCTTCGGCACAAGCCCAAACCAACAAGGCGTTGTCCCTGGGTGGTGTAGACGGCTATGTTTCGTTCGGGCCGGCGCCCTCTTTAGGTCTCACAAATTTTACGCTCGAAACCTGGTTCAGGCGCGATGGCGTGGGGGCTGCGGCGTATACTGGCGGCGGCGGCGTGATGGCAATTCCGCTGTTCACTAAAGGCCGGGGCGAAGACGATGGATCGAATGTTGATATGAATTACTTCCTCGGCATTCGTGCCAGCGATGGCGTTCTGGTCGCGGATTTTGAAGACAAAGACACGGGCGCGAATCACCCGATAGCTGGCCTCACCACAATTCGTAACAATACCTGGTATCACGCGGCGGTGACATACAACGGGAGCCAGTGGCAACTGTTTTTGAATGGTGTTCTGGAAGCCGAACTGACCGTCAACAAGTTGCCGAGGAATGACAGTATTCAACCGCCGGCTTTAGGTTCGGCGCTTGATTCCACAGGCGTTCCACAAGGATTTTTCGCAGGCGCACTGGACGAAGTGCGCATCTGGAATTACGCCCGTCCGCAACAACAAATCAAAGATGGAATGCGCCAGCAAATTGCATCTGCTACAGGCTTGATCGCACGCTGGGGTTTGAATGAAGGCGGCGGAACAGCCATTACCGATTCTTCCGGTCGCGGCATTAACGGTACGATTCAGGGCACAAACTGGTTATGGACAGGCGGCGTAACTTTCGCTGGCAATCAAGCGCCGACGCTCCCGGTTTTGGTTTCACCCGCCAACAATGCGCTCAATATTTCGACTGCACTCAATCTGAGCGTGACGGTTGCTGATCCTGACAGCAGCAATTTGATTGTCACTTATTATGGCAAAGTTGCGGGTTCGGCGGGGGCGGATTTTTCGCTCATTGCCCTGCCCGACACGCAATATTATGCCAGCAATCTTAATGGCGGCACGATGGCAATGTTCAATGCGCAAACGCAATGGATCGTCAATCAACGTGCGGCTCGCAACATCGCTTATGTTGCACATCTGGGCGATTGCGTCGAACACGGTAACAATACAAGTGAATGGAATAATGTAGATGCGGCCATGCGCGGGCTGGAAAATTCAGCGACGACGGGATTAAACGAAGGCGTTCCGTTCGGCATCGCGGTTGGCAATCACGATCAGTCTCCCTTAGGCAATCCTGATGGTAATACGACCAAATTGTATAACCAGTTTTTTGGCACGGCGCGGTTTTTCAAGCGCAGTTATTACGGCGGACGATATGGCAGCAATCAGGACAACCATTTTCAATTGTTCAGCGCCAGCGGAATGGATTTTATCGTGCTGTATCCTGAGTTTGATGAAACGCCCGATACTGCAATTTTGAACTGGGCAGATAACCTGCTCAAGACCTACAATAATCGTCGCGCAATTGTGGTCAGCCATTATCTGCTTAACTTGAATGGCACATTTTCGCCGCAGGGTCAGGCCGTTTATGATGCGCTTAAAAACAATCCAAACCTGCTGCTGCTGCTGTGTGGTCACGTGCCGGGAGAGAGTCGCAGGCAGGATAATTTCAACGGACAAACGGTCCATACGTTACTTGCGGATTTTCAGGATTTGCGGAATGGCGGCGATGGGTGGTTACGGATGCTGGAATTTTCTCCGACGAATAATCAGGTGCGAGTGAAGACTTATTCACCGACTTTAAATATTTACGATCAAACCGCGACCAGTCAATTCACGCTGGCTTACAATCTACAGGACAGCGGATTCACAACGATCAGGGCGAATCCGAATATCGCCTCCGGCACTGTCGCAACGAACAATTGGTCAGGGCTGCAACCAAATACCGAGTATGAATGGTACGTCACGGTCGGGGATGGTTTCAGTTCTGTCACCAGTCCACACTGGAAATTTAAAACAGGAGCAACTTGATAAGTTGGCAAAACTAATCGTAATAATTTTTCTCAATTCTTCGAGCCGGCGCAGTTCGATCCGATGAAGAAAAACGTCACAATAATTTTCTTTGCCAATGCTTTTACGCTGCTTTCCGGTGTGCTTACCAGTCTGTTGACGGCGTGGGCGCTGGGGCCACAGGGACGCGGTGATCTGGCGGTCATTGTGCTGTGGCCGAATGTTGTCGCTTTGCTGGTCGGGATGGGATTGCCCCAGGCGCATCGGTATTATCTGGCGCGGCAACCGGAAATGCTCTCGATGCTGTTTTCCAACTCGTTGCTTTTTGCGCTGGTCTTTGGCCTCGTGGCGTTGGGGTTGGGAGAGTTGATCGTTCCGCATCTGGTCGGCGTCCGCAGCCCCGAAGTGATGTGGCTGGTACACGCTTACCTCATCAATATTCCGTTAGCGTTACTCTATGATTTGATGATTGGTTTTCTGGAAGGTGCCCGCGAATTCAGATGCTCAGCCCTGGCGCGCGTGATTTTTTTCGGTATTCAATCGGTCGCCTATCTGACCCTGTGGCTGACTGGTCATCTGACGTTGGAAAGCGCCGCATTCACAATGATCGTCGCGCAGGTGGCGAACACGGTTACGGCTTTGCTGAGCGTGATCTATGTGCTGCGTCCAAAATGGCAGCCAGGCTGGTCGGAGTGGAAGCTGGCGCTCAGTTATGGTTTGCGTTATCACCCCGGCGTTGTGACGGCGTTTACGACGTTGCGCCTGGATCAACTGTTGCTGGGTGGAATGGCATCAAGCCTGGAAATTGGCCTTTATTTTATCGCCGTGCGGTTATCAGAAATAACAACGGTGCTGGCGTCTTCGGTCGCTGATGTCCTGATGCCCGAAGTTGCGGCGTGTGATCGGGTTGAAGAATCCATTCGCATGCTGACCAAAAGTTTGCGCCAAACGATTTACGTTTATTTGCTGGTGCTTATCCCGCTGGTGCTGGGCGCACCGTTGATTTTGCGGGTCGCTTATGGTGCGGAGTTTCTGGCGGCCACCAGTACGCTGCGCCTGCTGTTGATTGCGTCATTGATCTGGAGCGCCGGTGCCATTGTGATTAGTGGTCTGAACGGACTTGGACATCCCGGCCTCAGCACCATCGCACGGTTGGCCTCCGCCATCGTCACAGTTTTTGCGTTGCTGGAATGGTTGCCCAAATACGGCATTGTCGGAGCCGCCTTTTCTTCACTGCTTGGTTACAGCATCATGCTGATAGTTGCCTTGTACTGGCTGGTGCGCAAGCAACGGATAAGTTTGTGGGACTGTTTGCGACCGCGCCGCGATGATCTGCCGTTGAGCCGATTCATCACAGATTTCTTCCCACGTTTTAATTTGTAAATCGCTATGTCATCAATCGCTCCCACCAGAATTGACCCGCGTGAAGTTTGCCTGCATCAGCTTTTTGAGCAGCAGGCAGCGCGTTTGCCGCATCATCCCGCCGTGCTTTTTCACGACCAAAAACTAACTTATGCGGAACTCAACGCGCAGGCGAATCAGTTGGCGCATGCCTTGCGAGCGCTAGGCGCAGGCCCCGAAATGATGATCCCGATTTGCGTCGAACGTTCGCTGGCAATGACGGTTGGGATTCTGGGAATTCTCAAAGCAGGTGCCGCTTATGTGCCTATTGATCCGGCTTATCCAACCGAGCGCGTAGCGTTTATGCTCGCCGACACAGCCGCGCCTATTATCGTTACGCAGGCGCATCTGCAAGCCAAATTACCTGATGTAAAGGCACAGGTCGTAACGCTTGATAATGACTGGCCTGAAATTGCCAAAGGCAGCGCGGAAAATCCGAATGTCACACTTGACGCTGATAACCTGGCCTACGTGATTTACACTTCGGGTTCGACTGGTCAGCCAAAAGGCACGATGCTGACGCACGCAAACCTCAGTCATTACGTGTTGGCGTTGCAGGACGAATTACAGATCACTGCTGAAGACCGCTATTTGCACTTAGCTTCGATTGCTTTCTCATCATCGCGGCGTCACCTGATGCTGCCCCTGGCGAACGGCGCAACAGTTGTTCTTGCCGACGAAGAGGAACGGATGGATCCGCTGCCACTGTTCAGATTAATCAAGCAGCGCGGCGTCACTGTTCTGGACGCCGTGCCATCTTTGCAGCGACATTGCACTAATACGCTGGCAGAGCTTGATGCAGCAGCAAGAACCGACCTGCTTGATAACCAGTTGCGATTAATTCTTTCGGCCAGTGAACCACTACTTTCCGATCTTCCGCAAACGTGGATGCAAACCTTTAAGCACCCGGCGCACCATGTCCATATGATCGGACAGACAGAAACCAGCGGCATTGTCGCGTTGCATCACATCACAGAAGAGGAGGTCAGCGGGCAAGTTAAAGTCGTACCTGTTGGACGACCGATTGCGCACACAAATATTTATTTACTGGATGAAAACCAGCAGCCTGTGCCAGTTGGCGAAGTTGGTGAAATGTATATCAGCGGCGCCGGCGTAGGGCGCGGCTATCTGAATCGCCCAGAGTTAACAGAAGAAAAATTTATTGGGTGGTCGGAGAGCAGTTCGCAGTTCACCGTTCGCGGTTCGCAGCGTATGCAGGAAAAAACTGCGAACTGTGAACCGCGAACTGCGAACTCTCTTCCGACCACCGACCACCGACCACCACTCACCGACCACCGCCTCTGCCGCACCGGTGACTATGCCCGCCTGTTACCAGACGGCAATCTCGAATGTCTGGGGCGGCAGGATTTTCAGGTAAAGATGCGCGGCTTCAGAGTTGAACTGGGCGAGATTGAGGCGCTCTTAACGAATCATC
>JANMKB010000540.1:0-1918 GCA_031371805.1 Blastocatellia bacterium
CGAATTGTTGCCCAACCTCGCCGCCAGCATTGATGACCTCTGCGTAGTCCGTTCGATTTACAGCTTCAATCCGAATCACGAACCGGGGCGCAATTTATTTTTTAGCGGCATCATGACTTCGATGCGTCCGACGATGGGAGCCTGGATGTCTTACGGACTCGGCTCTGAAAATAAAAACCTGCCTGCGTTCGTCGTGCTGAGTCCGCAGTCCGACAGTCTGTGGACGAGCGCCGGATTTTTGCCTGCGCAATATCAAGGGACGCAATTTAATAATGCTGAAACTGATCCCGAAAAAATGATCAAATTTTTGCGCAACAAAGACCTCGACAAAGACGCGCAGCGCAAACAGCTCGACGCAATTCAAGCCTTGAATAAATCGCATTCCGAATCGTTTGGCGGCGACGCTTTTCTCGAAGGTCGTATCAAGAGCATGGAAACGGCCTACCGCATGCAGTTCACGGCTTCGGACGTTTTTGACATTCGCAAAGAACCCGAATCTATTCGTGAAGAGTATGGAAAATCAACCTACGCCAACGGTTGTTTGTTAGCGCGGCGTTTGGTCGAAAGCGGCGTTCGTTACGTGCAGGTGCATCACGGCCCCGGTCAACAATGGGACGATCATGAAAATTTAGAAAAAGGCTTACGCGAACGCTGTCCCGATATGGATCGCGCTTCGGCGGCGTTGATTCGGGATTTGAAACGGCGCGGATTATTGGAAGACACGCTGGTGATATGGGGCGGGGAATTCGGACGCACTCCCGTTTCAGAAAAAGGGAATGGACGCGACCACAACCCGTATGGCTTCACGATGTGGATGGCAGGGGGCGGCGTGAAATCTAGAATCGTGTACGGCTCGACGGACGAATTTGGTTTCAAAGCAGAAGAGAACCCCGTATCCATTCACGACCTGCACGCGACGATTATGCACTTGATGGGCATAGATCATGAACGATTAACGTATCGCTATGCGGGACGGGATTTTCGGTTGACGGATGTTTATGGGAATGTGGTGAAAGATTTGATTGCGTAATCACAGCGGCAATTTGCGAACTTGTACGAAAGAAGTCTACACTTCGATATTGAGGAGGTATATCTATGAGCTTAGAAGTTGAAACTGAACGCCTGGAGATCGTTGGCCTGCCGAGCGGAACAACGCACGCCCTGGAAGAGCTTGGGCGACGCAATGGCAACAAGAGTGCTGAGGAATATGCCCGAACCGTGCTGGAAGCCAGGATTCTGGCGCAAAAGCCCTTCAGAGAGATTCTTGCTCCTCTGCGCGAAGGCTTTGCCGCAAGTGGGATGACGGATGATGAACTGGATGCGCTGGTTGAAAAAGCCCGTGCAGACTTCTACCGAGAAGGGTCAACAGAAGCCGAATGAGCAAGCCTGCCAATCCACCCGGAGTAGTCGTTGACTGCATGGTTTTTGTGCAAGCTGCCGCGAATGCGAAGAGCCACGCTGCCCGGATTCTTGACTTACTTGACGAAGGAAAGATTACGCTTTATGTGAGCAACCTGATCCTGGCCGAAGCGCGTTATGTTCTCAATCGGTCTGATGTACGAGCCAGTCTGCGAAACCTCACCGATGTTGCCGTAGAAGCCTTGTTTGAGCGGCTGAAACAAAACGCAACTCTCATCAAGCAAGTTCCCAGGCGTTTTGTGTACCCACGCGACCCGAAAGACGAGCCGTACATCAATCTGGCAGTAGAGATGAACGCTGATTATCTGGTCAGCCGCGACAACGACCTGCTTGATCTGATGAAATGGGAGAACGAAGAAGGACGCGAATTTCAGAAGCGGTTTCGCTTTTTGCAAATTGTCACGCCGGAAAGCTTTTTAGCGGCAGTGGTGAGGGGCGATGAAAACTAAGTAGTTGGAGCCTTGTTCGCTTAGTTCATTGCCTGCACGCGAACCGCACG
>JANMKB010000413.1:0-5166 GCA_031371805.1 Blastocatellia bacterium
TTGGAAAACTGCCGCGCAGGCTGAACAATAGCAGGCAGGCATTTCTCATCCACGAAGGCACACGAAGCAGCACGAAGAACGGAACGGAGAGTGGGCGACGGGGCGATGGGGGCGATTAGGTTTGCTCGCGCCGCTTCGCCCCGTCGCCCTTTCGCCCTTCTTCGTGTCCATTCGTATACCTTCGTGGATGAGAAATGCCTGCCTGCTATTGTTCAGCCTGCGCGGCAGTTTTCCAATCACTCCAATCATAAGACTCAATGCCGATAAATTTTTTCTTGTAATCGTAATGTGAAGGTTCACGATAAGCGTAGCCGGGATAGTAATATCGCTTGTGATGTTGGCGCGAATATTCAAGCGAAAGCAAAATCAGGTAAACGCCGAGGCTGCGTTTGGCAGCGGCAGGTTCATAAATTGAATAAACGCTGGAAGCGGAATTTTGCCCCAGATCAAGGAAGCTCGCGGCGATCAATTCGTCATTTTGAAACAAGCAAATTTCTTTGGCAGTACACGGAATTTCTGCCGGGTAAGGCGAGAAAAAATCGTGAATCGAATTCGGCACATTTTCGGCAAAGCGCATTTTGTGCCTGTCAAATAAGGCTTCTTTCGTCTCGTCAATAAAAGCATCACGGATTTTTACTTCTAAATCCTGATTTTTTTTGCTGACTCTTTTTTGACTGGTGGAAAGAGAAAACTCGGCTAAGTTAATGCGTAAGGGAGTGACGTGATTAAGCCCCTGTGGCGTTTGGATTTTGGCGTAACGGAAAAAATAAATTCCGAAATGCCGCCAGCCATGCGCCCACGTGTAATCCATCTGTTCGGGGGTCAATTGCTGAGCGAAATGATATTCGTCAATGTGTTTCATTTTGCCAGCGGCGACCATAACTCCGGTTTGAGCAATTTGCCCCATTGCGGATCAAACGGGTGAACCTGCCGAACTTCTGTTTCACCTTTGTAAACCGGTCGCCCTTCATTCGCCCATTGAAAAATTGAGCCTTCCAAATTGACGACTTTCGTGAAGCCCTGTTGCATCAGTTTTTCTGCCAGCATCGAAGAGCGATACCCAACTGAGCAATAAGCGACGAGGGGTTTGTCCGGCGGATAATTTTTTAGCGCCTGGGCAACCTGCTGTTCATCGCCTGCATTAATCGCTCCGCGCAAATGACTGATGGCAAATTCTTCGGCTTTACGAGCATCAAGCAATAACGGTTGTTCCCGGTTTGCATCCTTCATCCAGGCCGCTAATTCATTGGTCGAAAGCTGTTTTACCGCAGGAAATTTATTACGCACAGTTTGCTTGATCTCAAACAAAGGATCATTGACCGGGGCAACCTGGGCAGGTTTTGTACAGCCGGAAAATAAACTTAGTAAAAGTATAATGAGAGTAATTTTCATTTTTCCCTGCTTCCTCCATTCCACTTAATGTGCTGTTCCGATTTCGGATAATAGTTCTTCTAATTCTTCCTTCACATCGTTCGGCTGATGTTCGGAATGCGCCAGATCGTGCGCTCCGCCGCCGGGAATCATTAATGAAATAATCGTGGCGATGCCGACGGCGATGAAGCCGAAGATAAACGATTTTTGTAACGACGCAGCCAGCGCCTTTTGCAAAAATTGCGCCGCTTCCGGCGTCATTGCCGCGCGCGTGGATTGCCGAATCAATGAGGCGACATCGCTATGCTGCAAAGCTATTGAAGTAAGTCCGCTGTTTGCTAATTCATTGCGTAAGCTCCACGACAACACGGCTCCCATTGATCCGATGCCAAGCGCGGCTCCAATGCTCCGCGCAAATTGGACGGTGGATGTCACGACGCCAAGCTGGTTACGCGGCGCGGAATGCTGTGCGCCAATCATCAGCGTCGCCAATGTCATACCGCCTCCCAACCCTAAAAAAATTCCGGCGAGCGCGAGTTGTGAAATCGTCGTGGCAGACGAAACATACGCCAGCAAAGCGCCGCCCGTTAACATCAAAATCATTCCACCGACAGCAACCACACGATAACCAATCCGCAAAATAAGTCGCGCTCCAATAATCGAGCTAAAAACCCAGGCGAGAATAAACGGCGTCAGGATTTGCCCAGCGCCAGTGGGCGTTTTACCGATCACGGCCTGCGCAAAAAGCGGTAAATAAATCATTGTGCCGAACAACATCATCCCCGCAAATAATCCATGCAAAGCCGTCACCGTTACCATCCGATGCTTGAAAATACTCAAGGGGATCAGAGGTTCCGGGCTGCGGCTTTCGATAAAAATAAAGAGCGCAGTCAAAGCAAATAACGCAAAAATTCCGGCCAGAATTATCGGTACACTCAGCACACTGCCGCGCTCCACCAGAATTAATAACAGCACCATCGTCACACTTAGAATGAATGTTCCCGCATAATCCAAATGAATGTTTGTGCGTCGTTCATGGATTTCCGTATAAGCAAACCAGATGGAAATTGCAGCTAATAATCCAAACGGCAGGTTGATATAAAAGACCCAGCGCCATGATAAATGCTCCGTCAAATAACCGCCAACCAGCGGGCCGAACAAAGAAGCGACGCCCCACATGCCGCTGAAAATTCCAATCATTTTGGCGCGGCGTTCGAGCGAAAGCAAATCCGCCACGATGGTCATGCCAACCGGAAACAAAGCGCCTGCGCCTAATCCCTGCACTGCGCGAAAAGCGATCAATTGTCCCATTGAATGCGCGGCGCCGGACAAAGCCGAACCAATAATAAACAAGGCCAGGCCGCCAAACATTGCCGGACGCCGCCCTATCAAATCAGCCATCTTCCCCCAGATCGGAGTCATCCCGGTTGACGCCAGCAGGTCAGCCACGGCGACCCAGCTATAAATTTCGATGCCTCCCAGAGTAGCGATCACCGTCGGCATCGCCGTCCCGACAATCGTGCTTTCCAACGCACCCATGAAAATTCCGAGCGCGATGCCGATAATGGTAAATCTGGTTTTCAAATCAGGTTTGGAAGCTTCGGCCTCGGCTCCCGCTTTATTACTTTTTATCGGTTTATTCATCACTTCAGTTTGCTCCGCCTTTGCGAATTACCCAGGTCGTCATACAACGTAAACTCTGGACATTCGTAGTTTTTATCGGCTCAATCAATTCCCCGGATAATTGCGTCGTCAGGTCCAGCAACAGTTGTTGATCAACCAGAAAATATTCGCTGCCATCTGGTGATAAGCCGCGCCGTCCGGCAATTTTCTGGATCAGGCTTTCGATGCCGATGTCTGAGGCCAGCCGCGCAAAAAACATTCCACCGGGCTTAAGCTGCTGCCACATGCCGTTGAGCATGCGCCGGAAATGTTCTTCGTCATGGGCGAAATGCAGCACGGCACTTGAGATCACTACATCGAACTGGTCGGCACCAAAAACGCTTTGCTCAACTTCCGCCACCTGGAAATTCTCCGGCGAGATGTGCGGCGCCACATGATGTGCCAGGCGGCGCACGTAAGCGATACTTTCGGGGCTGCTGTCCACGCCGTACACCTGATAGCCTTCGCGCAAGAAATAAATAATATTGCGCCCACCGCCACATCCGGCATCCAGAATTTTCATGCCGGGAGAGAAGCGGCCCTTGAGAATTTGATCAAGCAGGTAAATGTCTATGTCGCCGATATGTTCGTGTAATGTATTCATAAAATTAAGCCAGACAGGCAAAAACTTCGCGGTAAAATTCTGGATGTGATTGCCAGGTTTGTCCGGTGACGATTTTTCCATCGCGGACGGCCTGTAACTCGCTGACATATTCCGCTCCGGCGGATTCGCATTCCGAACGGCAATGTTCATAAGCTGTGACCCGCGTTCCGGCTTTCAAAACGCCCGAAGTAATTAACACCTGGACGCCGTGACAAATCGCCCACACCCACTTCCCCTGCGTCGCAAATTTGCTCACGATGGATTTCACCAAATCGTTGTGCCGCAGATATTCAGGAGCGCGACCACCCGGAATCAAAACCGCGTCATAATCCTCAACCTTGACTTCGCTGAACGCGATGTGCGATTCAACCTGATAGCCTTTGCGCTCGACATAGGTGTCCCAGCCATCTTCAAAATCGTGGATGACAAGATGCATGCGCTTGCGGCTGGTCGAGGCAATAATGGCCTCGTGTCCGGCTTCTAAAAAACGATGATAGGCGTAAAGCGTTTCAAAGCCCTCGCCGCCATCGCCAGTAATGATGAGAATTTTTTTCATTAGGACTCCTTTGTTACAGTACTTACTGACAAGATTAGTAATCGCGCATTTTACCTTTGTACGAACAAACGTGAAAGGAAGGCTGGACAGGAGGATCAAAATCAGTGGACGACAGAGCCGACAATCAATTTGTCAGCACAACATAAATTTTATTATCGCTGCCAACGAACGCAACCGCTTTATCTTTACCTGGCATCGCGCTCACAATTCCCTGCTCGTCAGAAAATTTCCCATCATCTGTATAACGCGCCCAATGCAATTTGCCCTCTTGTTTCCATAACAAAAATACTTCGTTTTTGCGATTCGCTAAAATCATCGGGTAGCTGGCTGTACCTTCGCTTGTGGGAGCGGGAATACGCGGAGCAAATCCTGCCTTCATATTTGCGGCGGATGACCAGTAAACTTTCCCCTGGCTCATCCAGCTCAACAACACGAGCTGATTATTTGTGACCTGAAAATCTGCGCCGCTCATCGGACAGCCTTCCAGTTCCCATTTATCATCGCTGACGCGCACGGCTTTGAAGTTGTTTTCCAGCTTGCGCCCTTTGAGCAAATAAAAATCACGGATGTTGTGGTAGCCGGTGCGAAACGCAATATACACATCTTCGCCCTGCAACCGCGCTTCCAATCGGCAACAGGCACAGGCGCGTCCCGCAAAGTCGTACTTCACAATTTCGTTGGGGGTAAAAATTTCGCCGTTGTTTCTTGAGCGCGTTAAAATAATTGCATCGGTCACAGGATTTTCTGCATCTTTCGGCAACCGCGCATCAAGCCAGAACAACAGTACATTACCTGTCTTATCTGCAACAATCGCCGGGCTATCACAACCAACAGGCGTGTCCTGCAAATTGCGTTCGGCGGCAAAAGTTTTACCGCCGTCGGTGCTGCGTGTATACCACACGCCGCCGCCCAATTTGTAATGCCCCAACCAGACAACGTGAAGGGTGCCATCTTTGCCGAGCACAATTTTTGC
>JANMKB010000414.1:0-4120 GCA_031371805.1 Blastocatellia bacterium
CGGCGGTGGCGCTCAATTTGCTTCGCCTCGCCGAATGGTTAGCTGAACGCCCATTCGCAAAAACGCGGATTTCGGCCTTCGCCGCGCTCAAACCCGCCCCCGCTTAAATCGCCTCGGAGGAGGGATTCGCCAGCAGTATCAATGTTAACAGTATCAAATTTGAGACTTCCAAATTTCGTGAAAATAGAGATAAGGCCAGAGACATGGCAATGAAAGCGGCGAAAGAAAAGGCTATTGCGATGACCGCTGCAATCGGTCAAACTATTGGTAAGGCGCTCAGGGTTATTGAGGGAGTCGCAACTGATCGAGCCAATTATAACCTTCCACTTAATGGTCGAAATGCGATTAGCGCAACGGAAAGTTTCAGCGAAAGTCTCGCCACCTTCGCCCCCGGCGCAATCAAAATCGAGTCACAAGTCACAATTAGTTTCCTGTTAAATTAAGCAGGCACTTCTTACCTGGCAAAGTCTGAAATGCTTACTATAAATCACTAATTATTTTAATTTAGTTCCTGTCTTAATTCCTGATAGAGCGATTTTATATCCTGCCATAAACGTTCTCGTGAAAGATGCGTGCGGACAAAGGAGCGTCCGCTTTTACCCATCTCGCGGCGCCGGGCGGGTTGTGATAAAAGAAATTGTAAGGCCCGCGCAAACGTTTCTGCATCATTGCCTGGCGTCGTAATTCCATGTTCCCACAATTGAAATCCTGCGTGCTGCGCCTGTCGCTGACCGAGGATATTAATCACTCCGCCAACTTCGGTTGAGATTACGGCACAACCATTATTCATGGCTTCAATCAGCGTGAGCGGGGTTCCTTCGTTCAGGGAAGTCAGTGCGACCACATCCAGTTCTTCATAGAGGGTTACGGCATCATCCCGAAAGCCCGTAAAAGTCACATGACCTGTAATGCCGAGGTCTTGTGCCTGTTGTTCCAGGGGAGGGCGTAAATGACCATCGCCAATCAGAAAGAAATGCGTTCGCGTATCAGGCAACGGATTATCTTTGATGAGTTGCGCCACTGCGGCTAAAAACATGACGTGATTTTTGACTTCGCATAACCGCCCGACAATCCCAACGGCTAATTCGTTTTCTTTTATGTCATATTCGACCCGCAAAGATTTTTGCCGGGGGATTCTTTGTGCTTCCTCGCATTCAATCCCAAGCGGAATAACGCACAATTGCGTTGCTCGCCCAACCCCAAACTGCTCATGAATTTCCTGTCGTTGTTGTTCGCTGATGGTGATAATGCGATCCGTGCAAAGCCGCGCCAGAACGCGTTCAATCACCACAAAAAGTTTTGTCTTTGCTGCGCCGTAATAACTATGAAAGATGTGACCGTGAAAAGTATGGACTACACGACACGGACGCGGACGCAACCAGAGCGCCGATGGCGTCACCCAGCGATACAGAAACGCGGCGAGGCGTCCGGCTGCGCCCGCCTTAGCTTTATGAGTGTGAATGATGTGCGGTTTGATTCGTATGAGTTCGCGCCACAATTTGAAAATTACGAGCATGTCGCGGATGCCCAATTCGCGGCTCATGGCTTGAATGATAACGGGTTCAATACCGGCGGCACGAGCGTAATTCGTCATATCGCCTTCAGTCGGAGGCACTGTGCCGATAATCAACGTAGTCTCGAATTCTGCTGTGTTCAGCCCCGCCGTCAACCAGGTCACGTGTTTGGTTGGCCCGCCGATATTGAGGCGATCAATAATCCGCACGATACGGATCCGCTGGTTGTTCTGTAAATTCATAAGGGCAAATTTCGTGTTACCAGCAATGGGGGTAAAACAAATCCAGGGCGGTTTCGATTCCCTGTTGCACAACCTGCTGCGTTTTTTTATGTTCACGCCACCATTGACCGCGCAATGCCTCAGCATCGGCAGGCGCATACGTGACCGACAAATTAATTTGTGCGCGCGCAAAAGGAGGAGACAGTGTGCGATTCAGGGCGCGACTGGCTATCGGAGTCGTCACAACAACAACTCGTTTCCAACCTTGTTGCTGGAGGAAATCCCGCAGCAGCCCGCCCAACTCCGCATCGCAATCGGCGCGTGGTAAGTGAAACGTTGTTACTGCTTCGGCTGGTAATCCCAGTTCTAATAAATGTTCACGGGCAAAATCTGCCGGAAATATCTGCCAGGTGATTTGCCTGCTGAGGCAAACGATTTTCTTTGCCAGTCCTTGTTGATAAAGCTCAGCCACGTAACGTTCCGTGTCTGGCGTATTGCCGGAAGCGAAATATAACACCACCTCCGCAGGCACTGTTTCTGCCGGACGAATCAATAACCAGGGCAAGGAAAAAAATAGCAGTAAGACACTCAACAGGCAGATCAGCAGTGCCAGTACAACGCGGCGCACATACTTTGCCCAGGGTTTGATAATTTTATTTGTCATTCCATCTGGTCACCAGGGTATTACCCCACGCAAAAAATTCACGCACAGTTATCTCGAAGGCGTCGCGACGCTGCCAGCAATGATCCGGCTGCCAGTTTGTCCCCTCGGCTGGCACGGGAGCAGAATAAAATTGCAGATCAGGGGCGGCTTGTTCAAATGTAAATGCTGAATAACACCGTTCCCGCCAGACGAAAACCTGCCGTTGTCCTCCCTACCTTACAACAAGTCGTCACGGCAGCTACCATCCTCAAATCTTCTCGTGGTGAAGCTGAAGAAACGGCACGCCTTATACTAAAAAAATAAAGTTAAATTAGAATTGAAGTCCGTAACCTGGGACGAAGGAGCGAAAAGCCGCGACTATACTGTTGAATTTAGCTAGTTTTGAATTAGGAATATAAATATAGTCGCCATCCTCAAGGACAATCTCTGCTTTATTATTACCGGGTTTGAGCATTTTCGTGACATCCACCGCAACGACTTTCAACTGATGTTCACCGACAGGTCGGGCATGCAGGACATACTTGCGATGCGCCTCAGCCGTAAAGCCACTCGCCAGAATAACTGCCTGCAATAACGTTTGCCCCGCCCGTAATTCATAACTACCAGGTTTATTCACCTGCCCGCCAACAAACACATGCGGTTGTACAAATTCAACTAAACTGACGGTTATTTCCGGGTTAAGCAGGATTTCACGGTAAGCTTTTTCGAGCGCCGTTTTCAATTCCTTAACGGTCAATCCCGCCACCAATAATTCCTCAACCATCGGCAAACTGATTTTGCCATCCGGGCGCACGATAACAGCCGCATCACTTAGCTCCGGCTGATAGAGAAACTTGATACTCAGCTTGTCGCCCTTGTGAATTTTATAATCACTTTTAGTTTGTGGCAGAGTACTTTCTGACGCCGGGTTTTCTTGCGGAGACGCGCGGCGAGCTTGTGCGAAAGTGCTGGCAACCGAGAGTGAAAGTAGTGCAACCAGGCCGGAAATAGCAAGGATTGTAAAGATACGAAAAAGAGTCATTGACTGGCTCAAGCCGGGCTTACGATGTTTATTCCCGCTGGTTCGTAAATACAGATTCATGCTATCTCCACAGTTTAGCCAAATACTTTAAAGCTAATGTATGAGAAGAAAACCCCGTCACTATGGCTTCGGGTACTGTCCCGGGGGCCATAGCGACCGGCGCTCTCTCCTCACCAGCTCGTAAATCGGTTTAATCGCCCCAAATAATAACTTTAGACTTAACCGTTTGGTCAGTAAAAATCGGATCATAAGTAAGCTTGCCATCGGCAAAAACTACCCCGCTGGGATAGGTTGTTCCGTCGGCAAAAACTACCCCGCTGGCAATCAGCTTACCATCTGCCAACGCGCCATTACCATCAGCAAACACAACTCCTGAGCTATTCAGGACACTTTGAGAAGTAAGCTCGGGAATTTGCATAATTGAGTTATTGGTTACTTTGGTAGCATCGGCCAAGACATAATTACGTGCATAGACACCCTGCCAATAATTCATCAGGTTGCTGCCGTGTAAAAAACAATAATTTGTAATAACTCCCTGCCCCCATAGGCAGGTTTCGTTCACAATTATGCTACTTTGTGCAGTAGGTAAAAGGCTGGTGAGCATCGAACTGTCATTAGATAAAGAGGAAACGTTTGACCTGACCAGGCGTGCGATGCGAATCGCCCCATCAATATTCAACATTCCAGTACCCTGTTCTAA
>JANMKB010000588.1:0-2496 GCA_031371805.1 Blastocatellia bacterium
AAAGGACTATCGATAAATGACCAACGACCAGATCCTGTCTCTATATCGTACGATGCTCATTATCCGGCAAACGGAAGAGGAACTCGCGCGTTGTCATCAGCGGGGCCTTATTCACGGAGCGTGCCATACGTATGTCGGGCAGGAAGCGATTGCGACGGGAGTGTGTTCGCACCTGACGAAAGCCGACACGGTTTTCAGCACGGATGCCATCAGCAAAATGGTGCGACATTTTCACGATCCGCGCATTGGCGCAGTCGCGGGAAATGCCAAAGTCGGTAATCGGCTGAACCTGCTGACGAATTGGCAGGCACTGGAATATATTACTTCGCAAAACCTTGATCGGCGTGCCTTCGATGCGCTCAATTGCATTACCGTAGTCCCTGGCGCAATCGGCGCGTGGCGGCGCGATTTGGTGTTGCAGGCGGGCGGCTTCGCGCACGAAACTTTAGCCGAAGATGCCGATTTGACGCTGGCAATTTTGCGGCTGGGCTACGAAATTAGCTATGAGCCGGAAGCGATTGCGCTGACTGAAGCACCAGACACAGTGAGTGGGTTTTTAAAGCAAAGATTTCGTTGGATGTACGGCACGTTGCAAGCATCATGGAAGCACATTGATACGCTGTTCCGCCCGAAATATGGCGCACTCGGGTGGTTTGCGATTCCAAATGTTTTGATCTTTCAGATTTTGTTTCCGCTGGTTTCGCCGATCATGGATTTGATGATGATCGTGTCATTCATCACGACGGCAATGCAGAAATATCAGCATCCACAGGATTATTCGACGGATGGGTTGAAGCGCATTCTATTTTTTTACGCGCTCTTTTTATTTGTGGATTTTCTCGCCGCCTTCATCGCCTTTTTGCTGGAAAAAAACGAAGACTGGAGCTTACTTGCCTGGCTCTTATTGCAGCGATTTTTCTATCGGCAACTGATGTATTACGTGGCGATCAAATCTACGATTACTGCGATTCGCGGGACGGTCATGGGCTGGGGGAAAATTGAGCGAAAGGCAACCGTGCAATAACCTGATCTTACTCGCTGGCTTTGTCATCATTCACTATTTTTCCTGCGAGTTATGGGTGTGCTATGCTGCCAAATCTCATCAAAAGAATTTGAGGCGCTCTGATGAAAAAGAAAATCGTATTATTTGTAATGCTATTCCTGATTTTGTGTGCTGCCGGACTGACGACGATGGGGCAGGAAGCAAAATCGCCCGTCACCAAAGAAGAAATTCTGCGTCTCCTCAAACAACCTCCCGGTCAACGATCTGAGCAGGGCGATCTGGCAGGTGCAATCAGTGAGCGTGGAATTGCTTTCAAAGTTAATGACCAGACATTGACAGAACTAAAGAAAGCCGGAGCAAAATCTTTTCTGATTGATGCGATCCTGCAAGCTTCGCAAAATTCTGTGCGCCCACAGCTTCAATTGCCGCCACAAGTGCAATCAAATACTCAGGCAACAGAAACGAAAGAACCATCGCAATCGCAGGGAAATCCAAAGGAAGAGGAGTCACCGGAGCTGCGCACAACGGCGATTGCACGGTTGCCCCTCATCGAGCAGGCACGTTATCACGCGGCGGATTTTATGGAGGAACTGCCCAACTTTGTAGCGACGCAAATCGTTACCCGCTCAATAAAGACGCCGGAGAAAAAAGATTGGCAGGTTGATGACAAGCTGGAAATAGAACTTACTTATCGGGTTAAAGATGGTGAGAAATTCAAGCTGCAAAAAGTGAATGGAAAACCGACTTCAATGACGTATGAAAGTCTGGGAGGCTCAACCTCTACAGGTGAATTCGGGTCAATGCTCTCGGCCTTGTTCGCCGCTGAATCGCACGCGGAATTTAAAGAACTCAGGCACGAAAAATTTAAGAGCCGAGAAACCGTCGTTTATGATTTCAAGGTGAAAAAAGCTTTTTCAAGCAACCGGATTACTGACAGAACAAGCGGTCGTTCCGTGACCGCCGCCTATTCCGGCACAGTGTGGGTTGATGCCGAAACCAAATGCGTCCTGCGCCTGGAGCAATCCAGCGAAGACATTCAGAAAGGCTTTCCCATTACGATGGCGGAAAGCGCAGTCGAATATGATTGGGTGATGATTTCTGGCACACGTTACCTGATGCCGATTTCTGCCGAAATGATTTTAGGCAGCGATAGTGAACGGCAATATTCGCGAAACGTGATTGAGTTGCGCAACTACCACATGTTTGAGACAGATGTAAAAATGATTCTGGAAAAAGACCCACCCAAATAATTGGTGAGGGGAAAAAATTATAATATAAATTTCAAGGGAGAATTCATGGCTAATCGCATTGCAACAATTGAAACGAACAAAGGCACAATTAAATTTGAGCTGTATGAAGACCTCGCGCCGCTTACGACCGGCAATTTTATCGGTTTGGCGGAAAGTAATTTTTATGACGGCTTATCCTTTCATCGCGTCGAACCGAATTTTGTTATTCAGGGAGGTTGTCCACTCGGCAACGGAACCGGCGGA
>JANMKB010000600.1:0-4556 GCA_031371805.1 Blastocatellia bacterium
TGCGTCACACCTGAACGCTCGTAACGATAGACCATTCCGTATTCAGCGTAGCGTTGCGGCAAATCACGATATGATCGTTGCCGCGCTTTGAAAATCTGAATATGGAACGGGCAATTCATCGGCTTCAGGCGATACTCGACATCTTCTTTTTCACCTTTATCGCCCGTGTGCATCGCCGGATACAAACCTTCCTGATAATGATCAAGGTGTCCCGAAATGCGGAAGAGTTCGGCCTGCGTGATGTGCGGAGTATTCACAAAACTGTAACCGCGCTTCATCAATTCTTCGTTGAGAAACTGCTCAATGCCTTTGCGGATCATGGCTCCATTGGGATGCCACAAAACCAGTCCCGGCCCAATCGCATCGCTGAAGCTGAATAAATCTAATTCCGGGCCAAGCCTGCGATGATCGCGTTTTTCGGCTTCTTCTTTATTCTTGATCCATTCGTCTAATTCTTCCTGCGAGAAAAACGAAGTGCCGTAAATGCGCTGCATCTGCGGACGCGTTTCATCGCCTTTCCAATGCGCTCCGGCAATAGAAAGCAGCTTGATGGCTTTGATTTTACTGGTCGAAGGAATGTGCGGCCCTAAACAAAAATCTACAAACGGAGTTCCTTCAATCGTATAGCAACTGACGGTTTCGCCAGCCTTATCCGCAATCAATTCGCACTTGAGCGGTTCGCCCATTTCGGCAAATTTCGCTTCGGCTTCCGCTTTGGTCATCGAAAGGCGCTTGTATTCAAGATTACGCTTGATGAGTTCGCGCATTTTCTTTTCGATCTTCGTCAAATCTTCCGGCGTAAAACGGACGCCGTCTTCACGATGAAAATCATAGTAAAATCCGCCTTTCGGATCATCCAGCAGCGCTGGCCCGATGCCGAGTTTTGTCCCCGGATATAAATCTAAAACAGCCGCCGCTAATAAATGTGCAGTCGAGTGGCGATACACTTCCAGCGCTTCGTTGCCCGCGTCAGGCGTTAAGGCTTCAACTGTTTCGCCTTCGTTGACGACGTAGCTGAGATCAACAGATTCGTCCTGTTTGATTCCGTCCACAAACAGCCGGGCCGCGATTGCTTTTTTCGCTACCTCACGATCCTGCCGTTTGAGAATTTCAAAAGCTGTTTGCTTGTCCGCTGCTGGTGCAGCCGCGTCATTTGATTGGTTTTGTATCTCGCTCATTGCTAAAACTTAAGCTAAAACTGTCCAGCGCGACAGACGTGGTACCTGTCAGCCGGAGACCGAAAAATTTCCGGTAGAAATCTTCAGGCTCAATTAATAATTTACCGACGGACAGTCCCAAAAGCTAAAAAAAAGATAAATGCGCTTCAGGTATGGTCCTACGTCAGCGGTCACCATGCAGAAATACTGCGACGAATAATCAGGAAGATCGTCACAGCTAAATAGTTCGATTTGTAGTAAATCGCTTCTGCATAATATCGGCAACTCTTCTGGAGCTGACGTTGAACTAAAGAATGCAACCTCACTACCATTTAAAAAATGGTAGGCTCGAGCGGATTTGAACCGCTGACCCCTACAGTGTCAATGTAGTGCTCTACCCCTGAGCTACGAGCCTAAGGTCGCTTCCAAGAGGCGAGGAAATTAGCAAATTTCATGCCGCTCTGTCAAGCTGATCTGATTAAAAGCCCTCATCTGCGTTAGTCCGAAAGCCGTGCGTGACCCGCCCGCCCGCGTCGCTAACTTTCGCGGCAACTGAGGTCACGTTGCAAACCGTCGTAGCCGAAAAGTTTGAAGCGATGGTCAAGCTGGGAATGCTGAATAGCCGAATGAAAGACTTTTGGGATTTGCGGTTGCTGCTCAGCGAATTCGAGTTTGACGGTGCAATCGTGCAAGAAGCCATCCAAGCCACCTTTGCCCGCTGACAAACGGCTTTTCCTACACAAGCGCCGTTAGCTTTAACCGACGAATTCAGCAACGACAAAGGCAAGCAAACGCAGTGGAATGCATTTCTGCGCAAGAATCGCCTGGAGGGAACGACAGAATTGCGGGAAGTGATTGCGTTATTGCGGGCGTTCTTCTTGCCGATCATTGCAGGAAGTCAGCAAAACCAAATTCTAACCGCGCAATGGAAACCTGTTGGGTGGAATGAGGAAGTTTAGCTGTAAAGCCATTCAGAGAGTCTCGGTTATTGACTAACAGCTTCTCTCACCCTACATTGTCATCCGCCCCAATAATCGTAGTCTCAGGAAGAATACACAGCCGCAGCTTGGCTTTATCCCGCAGTTTATACAAATAAACAGCTCCGGTAGACGGGGAACAATTTAACTGGTTATGTCCAAAAGTGAATCCAAATATTTGGCGTCATCCATTGTTGATAATCGTAAGCGCGGAACGGTAGGAGAGTTTCTGAAGGGAACGATCAAGGCGGATGCAAAACTCTCTTTTGTCTCAGCTTATTTCACCATTCACGCTTATCAGCGATTAAAAGAAAAACTCGACAAAATTGGCAGCCTACGGTTTCTGTTTGGCGAACCTGCGTTCATTACATCGCTGGCTGGCGAACAATCGAATCAGCGCAAAGCTGAGATATTGGACGAATCCCTGTCTGTTTCGATCCAAGCCCAACTCAGCCAAAAAAAGGCTGCGATTGAATGCGCCGAATGGTTTCGAGAAAAAGCCGAAATTAGGTCAATGGTGCGGCCCAATTTCTTGCACGGAAAGTTGTACCTGATCGAACAAGCCAATGGCGTCAAAGAAGCGATTGCGGGCAGTGCGAATTTTACCGTAAATGGATTGGGTTTGGGTGGAACGCCCAACATGGAATTAAATCTGATCGTGAATGACCGCCGCGATTTAGATGATTTGGAAAGCTGGTTTGATGACGTTTGGCATGATGACACAGGGCTGGTCGAAGATGTAAAAGCGCGAGTGCTGGAATATCTCAGTGTGCTTTCTGCCGAAAACCAGCCGCAATTTATCTATTACAAAACGCTGTTTCACCTGTTCGGAAATTACCTGTCCGAGCAAAAAGAAAACCAATTGCTCGATCAACACGGCGCGTTTTACGACAGTGAAATCTGGCACATGTTGTACGATTTTCAGAAGGATGGTGTACGCGGAGCTATCAACAAAATCAACAAGCATAATGGCTGTATCATTGCCGATAGCGTGGGCTTGGGGAAAACTTTTGAAGCCTTAGCCGTTATTAAATATTTTGAAAATCTCAATCATAATGTTCTGGTATTATGCCCGAAAAACCTCTCTGCTAACTGGACGATTTATCAATCGAAAAAATTCAATTCGCTCAGCCCGTTTCTGAAAGACAAGTTCAATTACAGCGTTTTATACCATACTGATTTGGGTCGAATTTCCGGTACATCTAACGCTGATGGTTTTGATTTTGAGAATTTCCATTGGGGTGCTTACGATCTGGTCGTGATTGACGAATCGCACAACTTTCGTGGCAATCCAATAGAGAAATTGAAAGATGACGGCTCGACCAAATGGAACCGCGCCAAGTGGCTGATGGAAAAAGTTATTAAGGAAGGATTGAAAACAAAAGTACTGTTGCTGTCAGCGACGCCGGTGAATAACGACCTGCGTGATTTACGCAATCAGGTATTGCTCATCACCGAAGGCAAATCTGATGCACTGTTTGAGAAAACCAGCATCAGGAATATTTCGTCCACGCTCGAAACTGCGCAGAAGCGTTTTACCTTGTGGGCGGATCGAAAGAAAAACCCGCAGCGCAGCGTCAAGCAATTGCTGGAACAACTGGATACTTCGTTTTTTAGATTGCTGGATGAACTGACCATTGCTCGTTCCCGCAAACACATCAAGAGCTTTTATGATTTGGAGGCTATCGGGGGATTTTCTGAACGCCTCAAACCTGTTTCTATTTATGCCGAAATTGACACCATGGATCGTTTCCCGACCTTTGATGCAATCAATGAGCAAATTGGCAAATACAAGCTCTCAATTTTTAACCCGTTTGCTTATGTCCATAAAAGCAAACGCGATAAATATGAATTACCGGGAGCGAACCGGGATTTCGGTTTTGCACAAAATACGCGCGAACATTTTTTGATCGGTATGATGAAAGTGAACTTTCTAAAACGATTGGAAAGTTCTATCGAATCCTTTGAGATTTCCGTTGATCGCACGATCCGCAAAATTGATGAGTTGAAGGATCAAATCAAGGGGTTTCAGGCTTCCAAAAAAACTAGCGAAAATATCTCGCTCTATGATTACGAACCCGGCGAAGACGAGCGCGAAGAAAATTCCGCTGAAGATGAACAATGGCAAGTCGGTAAAAAGTTAAAATACGATCTTGCCGATTTGCGTGTGACAGACTGGCTCAAGGATTTAGAACAGGATCGTGCGGCATTGATTGCGCTTTTTAATCTCGCTATTGCTATCACGCCGGAACGCGACGCTAAACTAAAACAACTCAAAGAAATCATCACTGAAAAAATCAACCATCCCATTAATGAAGGCAATAAAAAAGTGATTGTCTTCACGGCATTTTCTGATACGGCATCGTATCTGTACGACAACCTGCAAACCTGGGCCAAAAACGAATTTGGCTTAAACCTCGCA
>JANMKB010000610.1:0-4543 GCA_031371805.1 Blastocatellia bacterium
AAATTTTCCCAGTTACTCGAACACTATCCCCGATGTCATTCGCGCCCAAATTTTCGGCAAAGAAATCAAGAAATGGGAAGCCGAAGGCAAAATGCCAAACCTCGTGTTGTTGCAATTGCCCAACAATCATACGAGCGGAACAAATCCCGGCAGGAATACGCCCAAAGCGATGGTTGCCGACAACGACCTCGCGCTGGGGCAAATCGTCGAGGCTTTATCCAAATCTCCCTTCTGGAAAAAGATGGCGATCTTCGTTGTCGAAGATGATGCGCAAAATGGCGTAGATCACGTGGACGGACACCGCACAGTCGCGCTCGCCATCAGCCCCTACACGCGGCGCGGCCACATAGATTCAACCTTTTACGCGCAGCAAAGCATCCTGAAAACGATTGAATTGATTTTGGGTCTGCCGACGCTTTCGCTGTTTGATTTGATTGCGAACGATATGCGCGCGAGCTTCACGAATACGCCTGATTTCACGACGTATCAGGCCGTCGAGCCGAAGCAATCTTTGTATGAAATGAACCCGTCATTGACTTCGCTGAAAGGACAGGCACGGCGTGATGCCATCGCTTCGATGAAGATGCGGTTTGACGTGCCGGACGCTGCGCCGACGGAAAGCTTGAATCGCATTGTTTGGCGACAAATCAAAGGTCAAAAAATTCCGTATCCACGCGTCAAGCAATCCGTCTTTGTGCCAATGGCAGTCGAACTTGACGACGATGACCGATAGTTTTTTTGTTGAAAAGATTCGCTGGCAGGAAAAAGGGGGCAGGAATTGGTTTGTGCACTTGCGCCTCAATCCAGTTCATTAACTGACTCGGATCGAAAGTTATTATTGATCTAATTTTTTTACCTCGGTTTCTTTTTGTTCAATTTTGCGACAAACATTGCGATATTTTTCCAGATCAAATTTATGTTTCCAGTAAAGAATTTTTTTGATTTTGTCTTCGATAAAATCAATAGTTGTTTCTTCTGAAATTTTTGTCTTTTTGAAGGCGTTGTTGCATAAATACTCTCGTCTTTCTCGAAGCCTGTGCTCTTATGCCGTGACCGTAAAACTGTCCGGCATGCCGAGGTGAGGCATGCGGTCGCAAGGTGTAGTTTGCGCCACGTTCGTCGCTTACTTACTCCGTGTTGACGCACCTTCCATTCCCCTTCGCCGAACACTTTCACCCCCGTCGAATCAATCGCCTCCTGCCACGAAGGAATTTTGATGCCTGCAAATTTTGGATCAAACCACGATCCCGCATCCAGTTGCTGAATTTCCCTGAGCGTAAAATCCGCCACGTACCAATGCTTGACGGAACCTTCCAGCGTGAAGCGATCAGGAAAATTGTAGCGACATTGGTGGTGCGCTCAAGCGTCAAATCGTGCAGACAAACCAACACGCCATCTTTCGTAATCTGCAAATCCTGCTCAACAAAAGTCGCCCCCTGCTACAGCGCTAATTTATAAGCCTCAAGCGTATTTTCAGGCGCGTAGGCAGAGGCTCCACGATGTGCGATGAGCGTTTTTTTGGTGTATTGCGCGAGGCAGAAATTGCTAAAAATAATTACGATCAGGATTACAGATAATCCAGTTTTTTTCATAAGGTGCGCCTCCTTAGTTTAAGCAACTTTAGGTTTACTTATGTAGGCTGCCTTCCTAACAGTACCGACAAAGGCATGGATAACTGACTTGATGTTGACAAGCTTTACAGGTAATTCTGAAAGTAAATCTACAGACGGTCATATCTCAAACTAAAACCAAATTGGATACAGGTGTATAGAGGTCTACCTCAACATCCGGCGTTTTAATCGTGACAATTAACGAATATTGAGCGGTGCGATTATATTTTTCTTTGCGGCGAAGTTCTTTCCACCAACCTACCACAGGATAAACCGCAACATGTCCTTTCTCGGCCAATTCCACAGCCGTGCCTCTCCAGGAATCAGAGTGTAAGGAACCTCGATTTCGCAATTTGGGACCGATCAACCATTTATCCGCATCACTTGAAGTAAGAACGGAAGCTTCTTCGCGTGCGGCTTTATTGATCCGTTGCCTGAATTGGTCGCTTGTTTCTGTGGGAGCTTTTGCGTCAAAGCGTAGGCCATGTGACCTGTACCCTGAAGGTTGCTTTGTCTGGTTGCGTTCCGGTTTCGGTTCGATGAAATACGAGAGCGTAACTTTCATCTCAACTATGGTTTCCCCAAGCTCTGCCAGCACTTCACGTGGCCAGGGAAGAGCATGTAACTTCATCTCGTTGGGTTTGATAGTTCCATCTTGATCTTTAAAGAAGGGTTGAATCGAATCCTGCACAATTAAGGTCAACGAGTTTCTTGCACTGTAAAGGGCCCGCTCAAGTTTTGGGACGCCGTAACCATAAATCCGAAGTATTCGTTCAACTTCCTGTTTTGATGTCGGCCATTGTTGTGGGAATGGACACATCGCCGAAGTCCATTCGGCAGAATGTGCCAAAAGACCACGGATCGTTTCCGGCCAGAATTGTGGATATTCAGCCATGATTTGCGCACACATTCGCGCTGCAAGAGCGGTTGCTCCGCTGGTATCACCAGTAACTGTAAACAATCGTGAACGCCAGTCTTTATGAGTTGTAAGAAGTTGAAGCGTGTCAAGAAAATCAGGAGAGGATTCATCAGGATGAGTGGCCATATTGCCACCTTCAAATACGACATCTGGCTTGAAAGGCCATTTTGATTCCCAAATTCGAGAGGTTGTGCTGGTTGGACAGAGAGCGCCTCTGGGAGCCAACGGTGTCCATCCCACCAAAATGTTGGGGTCAATACTATCTTTTTCTGTGTATGCCCCAACTGTCAGAGCATTCCAAGATTGTCCTGGATCATGAACCTCATCAGTGAGATTTTTATCGGGGTATGTGCCGGGAGCATATGGATCAGCATTGCCAGCAGCAATGAGAATTAGCCTTCTTTTCCTATCCTGTTCAATTGCCCCAGAAACAAATTGGTCAATAGCTGCCGACCAGGACGAAGGGCGACCTCGGTCTCTGGAATCTTTTGCACTTGTCGCCAGACAATAAGCGCGTTGGCGAGTAGGGGCAAAGACTTCCGCCCTTGCCATACACTCTACCGTAATCTTGCCATAAAGTTCGGGATCATTCTGTCCACTAGGTGGAACGAGTTTTACCGATTCAAGTTTGTGAGTAAGATTGATCGGCCCTGATGATAAAAACAAAGCCGTCAGATCGCCATATAATCCAACCCCTGCTAATTCAGTCCCGTGCCCGTGATGATCCGCTTTCCCCCAAGATGGATTGAAAGAATCCATATCCTGTGCAGATAGACTTCGCTTAAGAAGGGGGTGATCTTGATTAACCCCGGTGTCAAGCAAGCACACAGCAGGTACATCTGCAATCGGTTCTGTAATTCGTGATAGTGCTTCTTCCGCCCATTCCTTTTGTTCGCCATGCTTGAGGTTGACAAAATACTCCGCTGTCTCCTTTGCACGTCTAATTTCTGCAATCGCATTAAGGAGAAACAACGAGTAAGTAAGTTGTGATGCATTACCACGAACCAGGATAACGGTTGTATCTGGAAATACGATCTCAGATTCTTTTACCTGTAAACCGTCATGCGCGGCCTGCCTGCGCACTTTCTGAACCACCCCTTTTCGCTCTTCATCAGTTTCCTGGTCAGTGCGAAGCCAGGTTTCCCACCAGATTTCCTGATTTTCTTGTGGGAATAGTTCATTATCCGTCCAAAATGATTTGAGTGTAGCTAGGCGAATCGTTGAAATGCTGTTGATGAGAGGTTGATTGGCAGGGTTCCCTTTGGCTGTGTTTTTCGCTGGATCAAGATATTTTTCAACTTTCTTGATGAAATATTCGACCTTCCCTTCTGGTACAAAGACAGTTGCTTTTATTCGGCTATCTCCCCCTTCCAAATCGGGGGACTCAGAAACGGTGACGAGCTTGATTTTTTGCCGTGTGTCTTTCAGGCTTTCAACTTTTAAATCGTATCCAAGGTCGCTCTCAAATTCGAGATAACAGCCTTTCTCGACAACTTGCGAAGATGAAACGATTTTGGCCTGTTCTTGCGCTTTGCGACCAACCTCCTGTAGTTGAGCTAACAGCATCTGGCCATGTTGCTGCCTGTCGCGAGGCTTAAATTGAAACTGACGCCCTCCTGAATTTGGCGTAGTAAATCTTTCCGGCGAACCTTGATTGTTAAGAACGATATGACGCAGTGGCTGAGAACTTGTTGGCATGATTTAGTCCGGGCGATCATTCCTTTGTTGTACGAAACGACGGTGAAAAGTTGCCCGATCCAAAACGGGCCCCAATACATCTGCCGTCGTAACACATTTGCGATTGTTGATGATGGTTTCTTTGATAGCTTCATCGCAAGCCTGGGTAATCTCGGCAAAACTCAATCCCTGAGCGGCATCTGCCAGTTTTTCAAAATCCACTTTCACACATTCGCATGAAGCAAGCTTGGTTTTGAGTGTCTCGACAATCAACTCACGAGTCGGTAAATCAAATTCCAGCAACTCATTAAAGCGCCGAAACAGAGCATAGTCGAGA
>JANMKB010000630.1:0-8502 GCA_031371805.1 Blastocatellia bacterium
CCTGACAATTTGCGCGTCCCACACGTGGGCTGGAATCAGGTTGAGTTGCAAAGCGATCAGCGCCAAAAGCCAATTTTCCGAGACTTGCCAGATCAATCGTTTTTTTACTTCGTCCATTCATATTACGTTGCGACACAGGAGGTATCCTGCATTTATGGGATGACCGAGTATGGTCTGAAGTACCCTTCGATCTGTGGACGCGATAATATTACCGGAGTGCAATTTCACCCGGAAAAAAGCCAGGCGACGGGACTGAAGCTATTAAGAAATTTTGCGGAAATGTAGAATTGGTGGTCGGTGGTCAGTGGCCGGAATTTTCCGATCACCGACCACCGATCACCGACCACCAATTATGACCGATCATTTAATCCAGGGTTTAGCAGCCAATCAAACGATTCGCATCATCGCGGCGATCACATCAGAACTGGTGGACGAAGCCTGTCGTCGTCATCAGACTTCGCCTACCGCTTCGGCTGCGCTTGGACGACTGCTGACCGGGGCCTTATTATTGGGTCGAACCTTTAAAGACCTGGAAATGATTACGCTGCAAATTCGTGGTGAAGGGCCAATTGTTTCGTTGACGGCGGAGGCCTCGCCGCACGGAACAGTGCGTGGCTACGTGAATAATCCTGACGCGGATTTACCGTTAAATGACCTCGGCAAGTTTGATGTCAAAGGCATCATCAAAGGCAACGGCGAGGGGATGTTGCATGTAATTCGTGAAGCCGGGGCCGAAATTGGTTTGCGCAAAGAATCCTATACCGGCTCTGTGCCGCTGGTTTCCGGCGAAATTGCGGAAGACATTGCGCATTACTTAAATAAGTCTGAGCAAATTAATTCGGCGGTGGCGCTGGGCGTATTTTACGAACTTGAACAGGCCAAAATCACTGCTGCCGGAGGATTTTTGATTCAGGCCTTGCCGGGAGCCGATCCGAACATTCTGGTCATGATCGAAGATACAGTTGCGCGCATGCCGCATATTACCGAACTGATTCGCAATGGCGCGAACGCTGAACAAATCATGCAGGAAGCGCTGGGGTTGATTTCTTTTGAAGTTTTGGAAAAAATTCCCGTGGAGTTTCGTTGTCGCTGTTCTTATGAACGCGCCGTCACGATGATTTCTTCGCTGGGCGAGGATGAAGTCAAAGACATGATCGCCCAGGATAATGGCGCGGAACTAACCTGCGGATTTTGCAATGAAACTTATTTTCTAGATGAAGCTGCGTTGCAAAATATCCTGACTCCAGCGCAGGTGATGTGAAAAATCACCAATAAAATATTATGAAAAAGCTGTTTTACCTTTGCTCCATCGCATTCATCATTGTGGCCTTCGCCTGCCCTGTTTTTGCCAAACCGTTGAAAGCCGGAATTGCCAAAGTCGTTATCACGCCTGAAAAACCTATCTGGCTTTCCGGCTACGCCGCACGCAATAAACCATCCGAAGGAAAAATCCACGACATCTATGCCAAAGCGTTAGCCATCGCGGAAGAAGACGGCAGAGCCTGTGTTTTGGTCACGACCGACATTCTCGGTTTTTCGCGCGAGCTGGCAGAATCCATCGCCGAAACTGCCAGAACTAAATATGGCCTGGAACGTGAGCAATTGATGCTCAATTCTTCGCACACGCATACCGGCCCGGTGATTCGTCACAGCCTGGTCGGCGCTTATCAGTTGGATGGAGAGCAGGCAACCGTGATTTACGAGTATTCTCAGTTTTTGCACGACCGGATAATCTGGGTTATTGGGCAGGCATTGAAAGATATGGGGCCGGTGAAAATTTCGCTGGGACATAGCACGGGAAATTTTGCTGTCAATCGCCGCGAGCCAGCCGAAAATGGCATCAAAATCGGCGTCAATCCCAAAGGTGTCGTGGATCAGGATGTGCCGGTTTTACGCATTGAGTCAACGCGTGACAAATTACTCGGAATCGTTTTTGGCTACGCCTGTCACAACACAACACTGACCGACAAGTTTTATCAGGTCAGCGGAGATTATGCGGGCTTTGCCCAAGCGGAGTTGGAAAGCGCCAATCCGGGCGTGACAGCAATGTTTGTGATGGGTTGCGGTGCGGACATTAATCCCAATCCACGCAGCACGCTGGAACTGGCGCAGCAACACGGAGCATCATTGGCAAGTGTCGTTGCGCAGGTCGTCAAAGGCAAAATGTCGAGCGTCAAAGGGAGTGTCAAGACAGCGTTTGATCGCGTGAATATTCCTTTTGCAACGCCACCGACGCGGGCGGAATTTCAGGCTCGTTTGAGTGACCAGAACAGCTTCAAAAAACGTCATGCAGAAAGAATGCTGGCGCGGATGCAGCGGGATGGAAAATTGATTTCGGAATATCCTTACACCATTCAGATTTTCCAGATCGGCAGTGATTTCACACTGATTGGCCTGGCTGGCGAAGTCGTCACCGATTACGCGCTGCGGCTAAAAAAAGAATTGGGTGCGAATGGTTTGTGGGTCGCCGGTTACACCAATGATGTGATGGCTTATATCCCCTCGGCACGGATGTTCAGTGACGGCGGTTACGAAGTCGTGGACTCGATGATTTATTACGATCAGCCGACTTCATGGGCACCCGAAATCGAAGATAAAATCATTAGCAAAACACTGGAACTGGCACAAAGCGTAGGGCGAAAATCGAGATAGGAATTACACTTTTATCAAAACCCGCGCCTGAAAAATTTAGCCGCTTCACCAAATGCCTTATCCGCATATTCAGGATCATACGCCGCCCGATCATCGCGCATAAATCCATGCTCAGCGGCATACATACGGGTCTCAAATTTCACGCCGATTTTCTTCAGTGTTTTTTCAATCGTCACTCTTGCTTCGTGCGGAATCATTTGATCAAGCGTCCCGAAAACGATCAGCATTTCGCCCCGAATTTCTGCGGCACGTGCCAATGAATCGGCGTTTTCTCCCTGCCCCAATTTTCCGTTGTGCAACCAGGTCGGATAAAAGCAAACCGTAGTTTTCACTTCAGGCTGCAACGCTGCACGAAAAGCTAAATGCCCGCCGATACAAAATCCACCGGCACCAATTTTGTTTTCAGCCACCAGCGGATGTTGTTTCAGATACGCAATCACAGCCTGGCAATCTTCGTCAAAATGCGCGACCGGAGTTGTCTGTTGATTGTTTGTGCCACGCAGACGGCCTTCGTCATCCTGCGGCAAAATCGTGCCCGCTGGCTCCAAACGGTGAAAGATTTCGTGCGCCGCGACAACAAACCCATAACCCGCCAAACGCGCACAGAGGCGTTGCATTGGCTCACTAAGTTGAAAGATGTCAGAAAATAAAACAAGCCCCGGATATTTCCCGGCGTTTGTCGGATGGGAAATCAATGTCCGCATCATTTTCCCAGCGACAGAAATTTCAACATATTCACGTTTGATTTGCATTCTTTGCGACCTCTGGTTGTCCACTTATTTTATTGATAATTTGGCAGGAGCTAAGCAACATAGCGCAACCAGCCGGGGTTGCGAATGAGTAATAGATTAGCCTTTGCTATCGCAAAGACTGTCGCAACCATGACTGGTTGCGCTACATTCAGGCGCGATTATCTCCGCCTCGTCTTTACCCGATTCGTGCGCGGCGTCGCAGGAATGGTCGGAGTTGCCGTCACTTCGCTATCAGCTTTCAGCAATCCCAGGTCTTTCGCTTTGACCAATAAATTTGCCGCGATAGGCGCGGAAGTTTTTGCGCCGTAGCCGCCGCCTTCAACCACGACGGCGAACGCAATAGTTGGATTGCTGGCAGGCGCAAACCCGATGAACCACGAATCAATGCGGTTTTCTTTTTTGATGTGTTCTTTGCCCCGCGCATCACGAAAAGTTACAGGCTTTTCTGTCTTCGCATCAATCACCGGGACTTCACGTTGTGCTGTTCCGGTTTTCCCGCCAGCAGTAATTCCGCTTTGCCTGATCGTCGTTCCAAACACTCCTGCCGCCGTTCCGCGTTCGACGACCGAGGTCATTAACTCCCGCACAGTTTTGGCAGTTTCGGCAGTCATCGCCTGGCTGAGCGCGACGGGTTGACGACCTGTCTCAAGCAGCGGCCTCATCACATTACCTTGCAGGTTCGCTGCGGCTGCGGCCACGAACGCCATGTGAAACGGCGTAAGTTGCACATAGCCCTGCCCAATGGATTCAAGGGCCAAATCATATTTGGTAATTTTGTTACCATTCACAAACGTCGAATTCAGCGGAGCCATCACATCACTCAGCATTTTGTTTTCAGAGTTCCAAAGGCCGTGAATCGAACCTGTGCCAATGGAAGACCCGGCATTATAAAAAACCTTCAGGCCAAAACGCGATGCCGCCTCGCCCATGCGCTGGCGTTCGACTTCGACGCCGAGTTGCGCAAAATATTGATTGCACGAATGCGTATATGCTTCGACCAGTCCGATCCTGCCGTGTGATTCGCCTTCGTCATCGCGGATGGCGCGGCCTGACCCCGGCGGAGTCCAGCCTTCGCCCTGACATAAAAAAACTTTGTCCTGCAAACGCGAATCAAGCGCCGCTGCCGCCGTGATTGTTTTCAAGGTTGATCCCGGCAGATAATATTCATTCAGCGCCCGATTCAGCAGAGGGCGATTTTTCAAATCACCGCGAATTTCGCTCCACTTCACATCGTTGTTAATGTCATCGGGATCGAAGCTCGGATTGCTGACCAGCGCCAGAATTTCACCCGTTTGCGGATTGACCATAACGACTGCACCCTTATGACCTTTTTGCTGAAGTTGCTCAAACGCCGCCTTTTGCAAATCGTAATCAATCGTTAACTGCAAATCCCGACCCGCGTCAATTTTCGGTTCCTGCGTTTCAAATGAAGCATAGGAAATCATTTTCTCCCACCAGTTTTTTTCGGCCTGTTTGGGCGGCGGTTGCGTTTCGACGGCGCGTTCAAGCATTGAATCGCCGCGCGCCAGGCCGCTGTAACCGATGATGTGCGCAGCCGCCGCGCCAAGCGGATAATCCCGCATGATCCTGCCGTTGAGATAGCGATATTTTGCCAGCGAGCGCCTGTAATCTTTGTGGCGATCAAAAACCCAGCCGCGTAAATTGGCTTCGGCATCGCGGCGGTTGCGTTGATCACGCGTGTTTTTCAAATGCTCAAAATCTTTGTTTTCACTGATCGGCCCGGCGGCAAATAAACTCCAGTAAACGTGAAAACCAAACGCTGTGACTACTAATGCCGCAAAGGCCCAGCGCACCAAACGAAGCCGTTTGCTGGTGAGCTTCGGGCCGAAATCATCCGGCATATCAGGCAGTTCGCTGGTCACAGGCTGACGCGAAAAACGCCAGGTGGAAAGGAAAAGCGAAAGCAGCAGGCCAATCATGCCGATGATAAAAATGAACGTTGCGATGAAGGGAAAATTCATAGGGGCTGAAAGGGGCGCAAACTATTAATTTGCGCTACCTCAAAAAATATTTCAGACCGACGGATGATGAGCAAAGCACAGGGCGCAAACTAACCGCTTACAGCACCAGCAAAAGTCACTTCTATTTCTCCAAATTTCAACTGATCGCCTGATTTGACAATAGTTTTATCGCCCATCAGGATTTGCACACCGTTCACGAATGTCCCATTGCTGCTACCTAAATCGGTCAGGTAAATCGTTCCGGCTGGCGACGCAGAAAACGCTGCATGCACACTGGAAACAGTCGAGTCCGCAATAATCAAAGCATTGTCGCGGCTGCGCCCAATCGTCATCCGCGTCTGGCCTTTACCACTTATTTCAAAATTCCTGCCCTTCAGCGAAATTGCCATCGCGCTGGGTTTTGGCGGCTCAATGGCTACAGTTGGCGATGATGATTGCGTGACGGGGGCAGAAATATTTTCGTCGGGAAAAGCAGTTTTGATCGTCAATTTGCGGGTGAACATGTCATAGGCAACTTTGACCTGCACGTCACCCAGGGTCGCATAGCGGCGATTATGAATGAATTCGTAAACTGAGGCGCGCAATTCACGCTCAAGATATTCGCGTCGCTTCACGGTCAAATGCTGATAGGTTTCATAATCATAACGAAACTCAATCAAATTGGGAGCGATGATCCGCGCTCCCTCGTGCCGCAGATGTTCTTCAACGGCGCGTTCAAGGGGAGGGATCAGGGCTGTAATATCCGTGCGCGTTTGCTGATTCAGGGGGCGACGCAGAGCAAAATCCAAAGCGCCGCCGAGCCGCTCAAAAAATTTGCGCACACCGCCTTCGACTCGATTCGCTATGGCTTCATCTTTGGGGATATTATCGTTGTTCATCGCTCAACAATATACGTGAATTTAAAGGGAAAGTTTAATTCTTCTTTGCCGCGCCGCCTCGAACAAAATCACTGCCGCCGCTGCTGCCACGTTCAGGGATTCGACTGGCGGCGAGAGCGGAATCTGCATTCGGACATCACAGGCTGCCATAATTTCGACGCTGATGCCCCGCGCTTCATTGCCTAAAATCACCATCGTTGGCTGGCTCCAAGCGTAATCACTATACACCAAAGAAGCTTCCGAGGCAGTGGCAGCGATAGTGATTTGCAAGGCGTGACATTTCTCAATTAACTGCGCTGGTTCAATCTCTGTCACGATGGGCAACCGAAAAGCCGCCCCCATCGCACTCCGCAGCGTTTTCGGAGCAAAGCAATCAACAGTGCCTTTTAAGGCGATAATTCCCTGCACTCCCGCTGCTTCGGCAGTGCGCATGATCGCGCCAACGTTGCCAGGGTCCTGTACCGCATCAAGGGCAAGCAGCAGATTGGATTGTTGCTTGATGATCGTCGCAAAATCCCACTGCGGGCGTTCGGCAATGATAATGATACCCTGCGAATTTACGGTATCACTGACCACTTCAAAGGCTTCCGCTGATGTTTCATACACCGGACAATTGCGCTGATACAGTTCAGTAATGACCGCTCCCGTTCGCCAGCCAGGTTCAGGCGTGTGGAAGGCAGCAAGCAGAGTATTATTTGACCGCAGGCATTCTTCGACAAGCCGTTCACCTTCGACAAACATAGCGGTCGGCTCTTTGCCTTCACGCACACGACGAGCAAATTTGAGTTGTGGATTGACCGGACTGGTAATGAGCATGAGAATTAAAAAAGGGCAGATGATCATTTGACCACCTGCCCAACTTGTTTACGTCGTATTGCTACGACAGGTTATTAACGACGACGTTTGCCTTTGCGAACCGGAGCCGCCTTCTTCTCCGGGTTAACATCACCCAAAGTGGCAGGCGCCGGGCCTTCTGGCATAACAGCACCAGCCGGGACGAGCGTCATTTTGACCTGGCTGCCGTCGGTTGAAACACCACCTGGGCGGACAACAATACGGTTCGCGTCAATCGCTGTACCAAGTGAACCGTCGGCTAAACGATCACGGACGTTCTTACCACGCTGGAGGTCAAGAGTGTCTGGTTTCTCTTTCTCACCACGATAAGAATCAACCACGAGTTGCGCCTGTGGATCAGCCTGCAACTGTCTAGCAACGTCCTGTAACACGGCCTTGCAAGCATTATCAACGCGAGCGTTATTTTTCTTGAAGGTTGTACAGGGAGTTAACTGAACAACAGGTGGAACGGTTGGCGCCGCAACCTTGATTGTGACTTTGGCAGTTCCGCTGGCCGAGCAATTGCCCGCTGCGCTGTTTGCCATCGCCGTCACATCAATGCTGGTACCAGGAGCAACGCCAGTGGTGTCAAGGCGTGCGCTGGTTCCGTTGCCAGTGATAGTTCCTGCTGAAGCTCTCCAGCTATAGGTAATGTCACCAAAGCCGGTTCCGCCTGAAACAGACGAACTGGTAAAGCTGACAGCTTCACCTGCATTAACTTCGCTGGAAGCCGGAGTAACATCAAGATTGGTGGTCGTGAAGCAGACCAAAATTGGATCACACTTGGAGACATGAACTGTCTTGGTGTCGAAAGCTACGCAACCACAACCATCGTCAACTTCAACCGTGACGTTATAATCACCAGGTGCCAGCCCGGTGGAATCAAATGAAACGTTAGCACCATCGCCAACGATTCTGCCACCAGTGGTTGTCCACTTATACGTCAAAGTGTCGCCATCCGGGTCTTTCGCATTGGCGCTCAAAGCGACCGAATCGCCAGCACAAATAGTATTTCCATCGGCGTGTTGCAAGTCTTTGGTGTTGTTAGACACAGAACCAAGCGACAACGCAACAGTGGGCGGATTATTTGGCAGGATCGCAGGTTCACGTTTGTTGACGTGACCAATCGAAAGGCCTGCGATGAATCCATCAGGAGTGCTGCCCGGACGATCAATCCCTGACATCCAGTTCAGATGTCGTTGATAAGCAGCCGACAGAGAAAACCAGCGTGCCGGGAAAATTCTTGCCCCGGCAACCAAGTCAACCGGGCTATTATTGAGTAATGATGGAGTGTGTGAGCCAACTGCGCGTTCGCTACGAACTTCAGCGATGAAAGCCAAATAGCGGCTCAACGGGAAGTCTACGCCAATTCCACCAATTAACTTGTTGGGAAGATCAAGCGCT
>JANMKB010000683.1:0-14807 GCA_031371805.1 Blastocatellia bacterium
CTTCCACCGCATGGATCACGAGCTCCACCCCGGGTGGAGCCGCGTCTACGCCTGGGTGCGCGAGCCTGGCTCGATCCGACAGGGCGACGAGGTCACCGTCGAGCCGTGAGGCTCAGGCGGGACGCGAGCGCAGCGCCCGCCAGAGGGAGCGATAGCTCGGGTAGGTGAAGTCGGGTGTGACCCACCCGGCGGAGGCGAGCTCGGCGTGCAGCCGTGGCAGGTTCCGCCACGGCACGCCCATGTCCACGTGGTGGGCGAGATGCCAACCGGTGTTGAAGGGCACGATCCAGAACCGGGCCAGCCACGACTGCTCGACATGGTGCGTGGTCTGACGGCGATCGGCCGACTGCTGCATGCCACCGTGCTCGGCGATGGACCGGAGTCGATTGATCACGCGCCATGTGGTGAGCCACGGACCCAACCAGAGCAGCGGGTACAGCCACCAGCGACCCACGAGGATCGCTACGGCGAGGAGCGGCAGCTGCATGGTGATACAGCAAAAACGGAATGGCAAACGCTACCGCCGCGTACATCGCGACCTGCATGTAAAGCGAAAAACCGCCGGCCACGCGATTGATGACCAGTTCGTCACGGGTATCAAAGCCGGGCGGCATCGCAGCTTCGCCTAAAACTTCGGGAACCTCAGTGTCAGCGGCAATGGCTGTTTTCCCTAAAATCCATGGTTCGGCAAGCGAGGCGACAAGCCGATCATTTTTTTTATTTATTTTAACTCTGACAGTGGTTCCGGCGGGAACTTTTGAACCGGCAAAATATGAATCCAGAACAAACGTATAACGCACAACATCGCCATCGTTAAGGGTTTTGGCAAACTCTTCGCGGGTATCTTTGCCCATCAATTTTAATTCACGTGCCACACGAGCTTTACGCGCTTCCGCTTTGACAGGCACAGCCAGAAAATTAAAGATTCGATCCGACAAAGCAAAACACAACGCAAATGCCACCGAGACGCCAATCGCCGAATAAATCAGGCGTTTGCGCAGTTCGTCCAGATGGTCGAGGAACGACATTTGCAAACCTTCTTCCTGCTCTTCTGGTTCTTCTGCCATTACATTTTCACCTTATATCCACTGTGGTGCGCTGGTCTTTTTGTCGCTCTTAACATTATTTTCCGGCGCAGCATTCTCAGGTGTTGTAGTTGATGATTCTGTCACGGCAGGCTGTTCCGGCGAAGTGGAATCGTAGGGATAATGCCCCGCATCGTAGCTGTGATCATAGCTTGAGCCGGAATCATAACCCGAGTGTGCATCATAATTCGAGCTTGATTCCGACGATGCCGCCACCGAAGTTTTAGTTTTCTCGACTTCGACTTCCTGCTCCCAGGTTTGTTTGAAGTCCTCGGAAGCACGCTTGAACTGGTTCATCGCTTTGCCCAGCGATTTGCCCAGCTCCGGTAATTTGCGCGGACCGAAAACAATCAACGCAATCACCATGATGATCATGATTTCTGGCATTCCTAAACCGCCCATAGGTACCTCTTTCGATGAAGTGAAATAATTGCTGCTTGTCGCAGTTTGATTAGCATTATGAATTCATAGTAAGGCACGATGACCTAAGCAGTCAAATCGCACCTGATTAGCTTTTCTAATGTTTTCAAGCGGTAATTCAGCTAATCACTTTTGGCTTTGGAGGAGGTTTTATGCGCGTAATATCCAGGCCGGGTTCGAGCGGTGAATTCAGGCTTTCTGAGGGTTAGCTCGACGGTGCGCCATTTGCCATCTTCCTTCTCATTCGTCGGTTCGTAAACAATCGTGTACTGATGGCGCAATTCATTTACGGTTTGCTCGAAGGCATCGCGTAATTTCCCGCCGCCCGGTGTCTGAAAAAACTGACCACCGGTTTTGAGTGCGAAATCTTTGATGATCTGCGCCCCGTAGTCACGCGCCACGCCCTGACCTAACGCGGCATCGCTCATATCAACCGAATAAATTGTCACATTGGCGGTACTGGCAATCCGCAGGGCCTGATCGAATGAGGCACGGCTGCTGGTGTCTGCGCCATCCGAAATCAACAAAATTGCCCGGCGTTTTTCTTCGCGTTTGCGCAGTGCTTCGCACGCCTGGACAAGGGCGTCATACAGTGGAGTATTACCGTCAGCATCCGTGTCCCAAACCAGGGGATCAACATCACGGACTTCGGTGAAATCCTGCATGAGCTTAACCTTCGTTCCGCCGAAGCCATAAATCGCAACGGTATCACCTTCCCGAATGCCCGCCGCAAAACGCGCACAGGCCGCCCGCGCCAGACTCATTTTGGGCGTCATGCTACCGCTCGTATCCAGCAAAATCGCCGCCGCAAAGGGAGTCTCTTCAGTGGTAAAGGAGATAATTTCCTGTTTTATTTTGTCTTCAAAGACGCGGAAATCTTTGCTGGTCAGGCCAGAAATAAACCTGCCACCCGCATTAGTAACGGTCACATTCAAAACAATTTGTGTAGTTCCCAGTTTGAGAACCTGCTCTTCACTCTGTGGTTCTTCTTTGACAGGCGGCGATGCGCCGGGGTTTTTCTTTTGGGCTGGTTGTGCAGGCGGTTGCGCAAAAGAAAAAGTACACGCCAGAAATAAGCTGGCCAAAAAAAGTATTGCCTGGATTTTCGCTTCAGTTTTCATCCTTCAATCAAAGGTAGCCCCGCAAAATTTTCACCAGCCGCAGCATGTCGTTGGAAGTCACAAGGATGGTCGCGGAAATTAGGTGACGCGAAGTTTTTTCCATCTGCTCGCTCAGATGTTTACTGGTTTCGACCATGCGCTCAACAGCCTCTTTCAGGTCTTTGGGGGGCACAAATTCTTTTTCATCATTCGAACTGCCAACCGAATTGCGAATTTGTTTGGCAGCTTTTTCGATTTCTTTCAGCCTTTTTTCCGCCGCGTGATCCAGCTTTTCGCCACTGATATCCGTAGGCAGCTTTTCGGCAATTTCAGCCGCCTGCTGGGCGCTTTTGATCAATTTTTTATGCTCGGCCTCGGCGCGTTTAATTTGCATGCGCTTGAGTGTATCGGCAAAGCCTTCGCTGACCGGCTCTTCCTTTTTATCGTCCTGGGAATATATCGGCTGCGCAAACATCACCGTCAGTCCCAGCAGGCAGGTAAAAAGCCAGATTGACCCGTTGCATAATTTCATCAGCCAAAATTCCAATCAATAAATTTGCCCCGGCCCATTAATATTCACAACTCATCAGGCGTCGTTTGGCATTCCCTTTGATGCTTAGATCAATACCCAGAATTTTGCCTGCCAGGCCACGCAAAGCTTCATCCTCAAGGTAGCCATTGGAGGGGCTTTCAACCCATTTGGTTCCTGCGACATCGGCAATTTGTCCCTGAATACGCGAAATGATCTGAAGTTGCGAGCGTTTGTCATCTAGCGGCAAAACATTAATTTCCAGCGCATAGCGCCCCTTGAGCCAGTTACGCGTATCGCCCGCTGGTAATTGTGAGACATGCGCAAGGTCATTTTTGACGTTTACCCCTTTGGCAAAGATCCAGGCGTTGGTGACAAATTTCCCCTTCTCCGCTTTGGTACTGACCGGGTCCAATTCAATTTTGCAGGTTTGCAAAATCTCCGCGATAGCTTTGGTCACGTCCGCTCTGGCCAGATTAATTGTATATGGATTATCGAGTGGCGGGATGTCTTTGGGACGACCAATAACTATTTGTGCCGGCACGGCAGATGAAAGAATAATAGTGAAGGTAATGACAACCAGTAATAACTTAAAATGTAATCTCATGGGTTTTGCTTAAGCACCAATTGTTAACTGCTTTTGGATGAACGGAAATCCGCTCAGAACAGTTACAAAAATAACAGTTCCGGCGTGACGCAGCAAGTTAGAAAAGAACAGCACGCGGACGCGGCGCACAATCGGCGCGTTGGAATTCGCTGCCCACCGCAGGCGTATCCAGGCCCGCGGCAAACCGCCCCATCTGCCCCCAATCCAGAATCGTTACCAAACCGTTGCCATTGCCGAGCGGGCGCGGCGCAACATCCGCTTCGTAACCCAATGCTTGAATCGCAAACGACAACGCCGCCGCCGTGCCGCCGCCCGGTGTGGGTGAGGCGACAGTGACATTTGCCACGCCTGCATTCGCTACATTTGCTGCCGAAATCGTCGTGGTCAATTGCGTGTCAGAAATATAGTTCGTTGTCCGTGCCGCGCCGTTCCATAGCACTTGCGATTCCGGCACAAAGTTCGCGCCCGTCACCGTCAACGTGAACGCATTCGCTCCGACCAGCAACGCATTCGGGCTGAGGCTGGCGAGCGTCGGCGCAGAATTGTTCACTTGCCCAATCGTCGTCACGGCATCGAGCGTGGTGGGCGCGGCTTCGACATTGCCTGCGTTGTCGTGCGCAATGCTGTAGAAGCGATAGCTCTTGCCTGCCTGTTCGTGCTGGTGTCTGTCGTGCTGCTGAGCAGCGGTTGATACAGGCCGTCGCCCTCGGCAGACCAGACATCAAAACTCTGCAAGCCCGATCCATTCGCCGGATCGCTACCCGACCAACTCACGGTGAACGTGCGCGAAGTCGCAGTCGCAGGCAACGGATTCACCGCGCTCGTCGGCACATCCGCGCCAATCTTCCCACTTCATCAAACGCATAATTCGTCGTCACCCCATTCGGTCGCGTCAGGCTGCTGCGCCGTGACTGATACTGTTAATTTACGCAAACAAAGAAAGTTTTTCTGATAATAAAATGAAATCTAACGATGACTCTCTTTCATCCCAAGAGCCACTGATTCAAATAAAATATCACCTATAGGGCACTTACTAAGTGCTAAATTCAACCAATCAATTGTAGGTTCTGATTTCTTATCAGGAGGAAAAAAAGCGAGGTTAAAGTAAGACTTGATTTCATTTCAGCCGAAATATTATCTCGTTCAGACAATATTAGGAAAGAGGAAGGTTCTTCGCGCATTAATAGTATTGAAGTCAAAAAACCATCTTGCGCAACCTCTCCAACACCAGCAAATCGAATTCCTTCCTCAGATTCGCTCATGACTTCATCGTATAAACGAAGAGTACTTAAATCCCATTTGCGAGAAAGTCCTTTCCATAACTTCTGGTGTTTGACCATTACAGACTTCGGCTGCCAAGGGCAGTGCGCCGTAAACAACCAAAGCTTGTATCTATTACTCAAGGTAACATTTTCAAAAAGTAACGGTATTGCATTTTCCGCACAAGCGTTGTCCATTATTCCTAAATCTCGTGGTAACTCAGTTTCAGAACAAATAAGACACAAAGCTCCAAGCTTTGGAAGCTTTGGTACGAGCTTTTCCGCTCTTGTGCTATCAAAACAAAAGCAATCGTTTTCCACGAAAACATTTTTAGTATTTAGCTTTCGAGTATTCATAAAATCCATGTTTAATTCGGATAATCGTAATGCGAATTGTCTGGACCATTAAAATGCGCGCCCCTATTTTGAGGATCACCGGGGCCGTAATTATGCCCTCCAGCGTCATCTCTGAATGTCACTCTCTTGGTTCCGCCCCCTGCTGCTGGGACATCATAATGATATTGACGACTGGGGACGATTTTCCATTCCGATCATAATTTGGTGTCGTTACTTGTGGCTGTTGGCTCGTAGGTATTCCAGCATCCCTCTTTGCCGATTCAACGCACCTTTTCTTCCTGCTCCAGTAGGCGTTAGATTGGGCGGAGGAGTACTATTACAATTATGAACCAGCACACCCGTCTTACCCACGAAGTAAGTCGCTGTGCCAGGAACACTAAAATTGTACACCCTGAATTCACCAAACCGCTTCCCGATCCACTCAACGCGTAGTTCCTTGCCGTCTTTGGTCAGCAGCTTCGCACCAATCCATAACTCCTTCGCTTCCTTCCAGCCTTCGCCAATGACCCAGAATTCGTGTTCCGGTGTCACGGTAATCTTATCGCTTCCAAGGGCGATGTCCAGCACTGCCGGAGCCATACGGCTGAAAAGTTGTGACACTTTCCCCGTCGTGTTCTGTGGCTTCGTTTCTACCTTCGCATCCAACGCCGCCACTTGATCTGCGCTCAGCACAACATCGTTGAGTTGAATCGCTTCGATGGGCGTCGTCCCTTCCACAAGCTGTACTTCTGTCCCGCCGACAAAGCACTGCGCACAAGGTTTTGTCCCGCCCCCACTGCTACCCAGTTTCTTTACCCCGTAGCCCAGGACCATAGACACGACTGACGAACTGATGAATCTGCCCAACCGCCGATGCGCGTCATCGGGACACGTCGTAAACATCTTCGCTATCGCGTACACTTCTTCCATCAACGACACTAAACCGTAGGCTCTCAGCAGGAAGATTGCCGCTGGTACGATCGCTCCGCCTGTCGTTGCCGCCAGTCCCGCCAAGCCGGCGGTAATGCCTGCCCCGATCAGGAACGCTTTAATGCCATCCCCGATCCCTTCTTTCAACCCTTCGACAAACGTCTCCCACGACAGCCCAAAAGGATCATTAAAGCTGAGCGGATTATTCCCGACATAGGCATACAGATTCGTCCCGCTGCCCTGCATGCCTGCCGGGTCTTCGGTCAGGAATTTGCCCTGTTCCGCATCATATTCCCGGTTGCGATAATGCAGTAACCCCGTCGCCGCGTTCTTCTCCCGCCCCGTGTATTCGTACCGCGTCAACGCGCTCGCCGCCCCTGCGCCAAACGGTTCGTAGCTCAGCCGTTCGACAATCCCGCTGCTCCTCCCGTCAACGCACTCGTTGAACCCAGATGATCCTGGGTGAAATACAGATTGCCGAGATTGCTGGTCTGCCGCAGATGTTCGTCTACGCCTGCGCCGTGCAGGTAATCCGTCGTGACATTCGTCCCGACTTTATCCGCCACCACATTGTCACCGTCCTAGAGAAACGCTGTTGTCGTATTGCCCGCGTTATTGCAATGGATTATTTTTCATTGACGCTTGTATTTTAAGAAGCAACCTAATCTATGCTTTCGAGATATTGGGTTAGGTCTTCGAGAGAGACATACCACTCCGAAATACTATTTCCATCCTCAAAAAATAGTTAGGATTTAACGGATTTGTGGCACGAAATTTGATCCGGCAAAGCAAAGACACTTTGACAGATCAGCCGCCTGACAGATGGCGGTAAAAACAGACAGGTTGTCGCAGCATGAAGTGAAATCATCAAGCACTCCGGCTCTTAATTATTCACGGTCAATGACAACCTCAAATTTTAGCGACACATAAGGAAATGGCTCACTATTTTCTGGCGGCAAACAAAATCGGCAAAGAATGTTTGACAGCAATAATGAGCTGGACAGGCTTGTAGCACAGGCGATACGAAGGCTGTCAGGGGGTCAGGAGCGTATCAGCATTTTTCGTGGATAATATTTTGCGCTGCGTTGCCCATGCCAATAATTGGCCGCGAATTACTGCCCGCTCCAAATTCATCTCAGCGACCCCGGCGCAACCGCATAACATCAGCGCCGCCCGCAATTCGGTCAGCAGGGCGAGCAAATATGCTTCGACGCCGGCAACTCCGCCAGCAACATAAGCTCGCAGTACAGGCAACGCTACGCCCGCCACTTGTGCGCCGAGCGCTAACGCTTTGGCGGCGTGCATGCCGGTACGAATTCCGCCGGAGGCAATCAATTTCATTCCGGCTCCACGCAGTTCTAAAATGCTTGCCGCTGTCGGTACGCCCCAATCCCAAAATGCTTCGCCAAGGTTTTTCAAGGCGCGATTGCGTAAGGTCTCAACGCCGACCCATGACGTGCCGCCAGCACCGGAAACATCAACCCATTGCACTCCGGCTGCCGCTAATTTCTCGCCCGTTTCGCGCGCAAATCCGCAGCCCGTTTCTTTCACAATTACGGGCAAATCCAATTCGTTAACGAGCCGTTTGATGGTGGCAAGGGAGCCGCGAAAATCGCGGTCGCCGTGCTCCTGCACAATTTCCATCGCCGTGTTCAGATGCACACAGAGCGCGTCCGCCTGAATGTCAGTGACCAGTTTTTTTATGGCTGCGTTGCTCATCTCGCGGGCCTGTGCGATGCCGATGTTGCCAAAGAGCAGCACATTCGGAGCCTGTTTGCGGACACAAAAAGTTTTTGTCACTTCAGGATTTGTCAGCATCACGCGTTGCGAACCAACCCCAAAACCAATGCCCAGCCGATCTGCCAGCGCGGCGACTTCCTGATTGAATTTCCCCGCGTCCGGTGTGCCACCCGTCATTCCGGTAATGATAATTGGATAATTCAATTGCTTACCGCACACCTCAACGCGCAAATCAATCTCATCCAGCAAGGTTTCGGTGAGCGGCTGATGCACCAGTTCGACATTTTCCAGCCACGTAGTTTTATGCTTAAACTCGACATCCGCATGAGCGCATAAATCGAAATGGCTTTGCTTACGGTTAATGATTTCGTTAGATTGACTTTCTGACATTTAAAATAGACTCCGAGGGGAACGATTGAAATTACAAAATAACATAGGAATGGGGCAGATTAGCGCGGATAAAAGGGAAAGCCAATTTTTCATTTCAATTTTTAATTAGTGATCCTGTGTCACCTACACGATATTTAATTCTCAGCATGCAAAAAAAATTACCGCTCATCCTGCTCCTGACTTTCACGACCATTCTTTTTATCAGCACGTCTTTTCAACCTGCCTTGCTGGATGATGCCGATTCGGCGCATGCGCAGGCAGCTAAAGAGATTTTGCAGGCGAACGATTGGGTGACACGGCGTGCGCTATCTGGAAAAAGCGCCCTAGCTTTACTGGAGCGTCGCCGTGTCCTTCAAAATCTTCGGCGTCAATCAATTCGCTGTCCGCTTTCCGACCGCATTAGCCGTCATTTTATTAATTTTTTTCAGTTACCTGTTTGGACACTGGGCATTCAATGAAAAAGCCGGTATTTACACTGCCGTGATTTTGAGTACCAGTGTCGGGACGTTTTTGTTCACGCGCTATATGATTCCTGAAGCGTGGCTGACGCTGATGACATTCGCGCCTGTCCTTTCCTCAAAAACTCTGGCGACAGCAATCATGCAAAACTGGCAGCCAGGCGCCACGATTGTTTTCAATGGCGAATATCAAAAAGGGTCGTCCATTGCTTTTTATACTAACCAGCAAATTTTATTATTAAACGGCAAAGTCACGGGTCTGCTTTGGGGATCAAAGTATCCTGACGTGCCACCTGTGTTTATAGACGAAGCCGAATTTTCAGCCTGTGGAATAGCGCTGAGCGCGTTTTCCTCTTCACCGAAAATGATAAAAAAGATAAGCTGCTAAATGGTTTGCAAGGCCGAACATTAATAGACCAGGGTGGGAAAACAATTTTGGTGAATCAATAAGCGCGCGCCTGCAAGAAAAACATTTTCTCATCCACGAAGCGCTACGAAGACGCGATGGGGAGAGTGGGAGACGGGGCGACAGGGCGCTCAGGCTTTTCACGCGCCGCATCGCCCTTTCACCGTTTCGCTCTTCTTCGTGCCGTTTTGTGTGGCTTCGTGGAAAAACATTTTCGTAAAAATTATATATGCCAAGAATCGTCGCCATTAGTGATACGCATTCACGCCATAACCAAATCGCTGCCCTGCCTGCGGGCAATATTCTGATCCATGCGGGTGATGCCACCAACAAAGGGACTTTGGCTGAAGTCGTCGCCTTCAATCAATGGCTCGGAACTTTGCCTTACCAGCACAAAATCTTTGTCGCCGGCAATCACGATTTTCTTTTCGAGAAGTCACCGGAAATAGCGCGCACGCTGATGACCAACGCCTGTTATTTACTGGACGAAGCTGTCGTCATTGAAGGTTTAAAATTTTATGGCTCGCCCTGGCAACCGAGATTTTATGACTGGGCTTTTAATCTAAATCGGGGCGAACAATTACGGCACAAGTGGAGCCAGATTCCAGATGATACGGATGTCCTCATCACACACGGCCCACCGCATGGAATTCTGGATGGAGCACCACGCGGTGGCAGTGGAATATTTGAAGCAGTTGGTTGCGAAGAACTTTTACCAGTGGTTTTACGCCGCAAACCACGCGCTCATATTTTTGGTCACATCCACGCTGGTTATGGTCAAATTGCGCAGGATGGCATTCAGTTTATCAATGCCTCAACCTGCAATGAGCAATATAATCCCGTGAATCCGCCAATTGTGTTTGATCTTTGAGGGCGCACCCGTCGCTACCGCTCCGGGTACAGTACCGCGAGCCGGGTTCCTGCCACCTTCAGAGGCCAACAAAAAGCAACGAAATTAGCAGAAAATACCCACATATCTTTTCCATACTCCTCACGCCAACAAAGCCTGAAGTGTCTCTTTCAGGCAGTCTGAAAATGCGCCTGACATTAAGCTGGACTTAACTACGTTTTTTTGCTTATTATCCGTTCAGCCGCACAACGGCTTACGTTGCCCCTCACTTCCTCACGGAGTTTCCCATGATGATCAAACGCCTGGCTTACAAATTAATTGATTCTATCTTTGATTGTTCGTTCGTCGAAAAAACAGCTTACTTCATTGAGGATGGCGCGTTTTGGCGCGAGACGGTTTTTAGCTGTCGCCGCTGCGCCAAAAAGGACACGCTGTCGCAAGTGATGATTGATAGTGAAGAATTCTGGGAGACAGCTTCGCCTTACTGCCTCAGCCTGGAGCAACGCGAATCGTAAACGGAGAGTTGAAAGTTTGCCGGTTCAAGTCTACAGTTGAAGCTGGAATTTTCAATTGTGGAGGCCGCTATGTCACTCTTCGATCACGTTGCTATCAAATCCATTAATGTCGCGCAGGATGTCGAGAAATATCGCCAGCTTGGTTTCAGGATTGAAGCTTGTTTTGAAGACTGGGGCATGGTCAGAGATGAGCGCGGCGTCGGAATCGCCCTGCTTGGTCCCGGCTCGCACCATCCAACCCATTTTGCGATCAAAATAGAAAACCTCGAAGCTTTGGAAAAGGCGGCAGCGGCGGAAAACCGGCAATTGCAGGAACACCGCGACCACACGATTTCTTTTTATACGCAAGGCGCACAGGGGATAGCGCTTGAATATATCTGGTACCCTCCCGCTCCTGCCGTACAGACCAATTCTGACTAACGAGTTAAAACTCAAACGCAGTTAGCGACGGACTGGCTTTTGCTGGCGAGCAATTCGACGAGCTTTCCTTTTCGGATCGGCTTCAGAAGAAAATTTACGTGCAATCGTTCGGCAACTCCCCGCTCCTGACGCCTAAGCAGCAAAGCTGTCCGAGTGGCATGAGCAGGGAGAGCAGTCTTAATTTGTTCGATCAATGAAGCTCCGTCAAGAACTGGCATGTGCAAATCAAGCAAAGCTAAATCGAAAGGTTCATGCCTGGCTAAAGCATCACTTAAAATTTGCAGCGCCTGGTGTCCACTCTCTGCTCCAACGCACTCCATGCGTAAATCAGTCAGCAACTGCACGAGCGCCTGACGGCTCGCCGTGTTGTCATCTACAACTAAAATTTTTTGCGGAATTAATTGCTGGTGTGACTGAGTTTTATCATTGGGTTGAACTTGTAAACGTGCGGTGAAATGGAAGGTGCTGCCTTTTTGGGGTTCGCTTGCGACACCGATTTCACCGCCCATCATCTCGACAAGTTTCCGGGAAATTGCCAGGCCCAATCCTGTTCCTCCGAATTGTCGCGTCGTCGAACCATCGGCCTGTGAAAAGGAGCGAAACAAACGCTCACAAGTTTCTTTGGCAATCCCAATGCCTGTGTCGCTCACAGCAAAACGAAGCAGGCAGGAATTCGTGTCCGCCTGCCGATAAATAAATTCGACTTTGAGAACGACTTCTCCCGCCGCAGTAAATTTGATCGCATTCCCGATCAGGTTTATCAATACCTGCCGCACTCGTCCAGGATCGCCCAGCAAATTTTCAGGCACTCCGCTTGCGACAAAAGAGACAAATTCAAGTCCTTTTGCGTGTGCCTGCTCAGACAAAAGCTCCGCCACTTCCTCGACCAGGTTGCGCAAGTTGAAAGGGAGAATTTCGAGTTGCATTTTACCGGCTTCAACCTTCGAGAAATCTAAAATGTCATTGAGGATTTCCAATAAAGCTTCCGCTGAACTCTTGACCGTTTCGGCGTAATCCTGTTGTTCTTCGTCGAGCTTTGTATCCAGTAACAACCCCGTCATGCCAAGCACGCCATTCATTGGCGTCCTGATTTCGTGGCTCATATTCGCCAGGAATTCACTTTTGGCGCGATTGGATTCTTCGGCTTTCGCCTTCGCTTCGGCTAACTCTGCGGTACGTTCCTGAACTTTGCGATCCAAATCCGAGAGAATAGCGCGCAACTGATAATTCAGGGTTTCACGCTCAGCCAAAGATTTTTGTAACTGTTCATAAGAATCTCCCAACCGTTCTTCCATCGCTGAATAATCGTGGATTAATTGCTGGATTTCTATGGGTGCCCGCCGATCCAGCAGGCTCAACCGCTGAGAATTAGCAACGTTCAATTTCCCCTCCGTATTAAAGGCACGAATGGACTGGACTAATTGCTCCATTGGTCTGGTTGCGGCACGCGCTAAAAAATATGCCAGCACAATGGCTAACGCTGCCACCAGAATTAACCAAACAAGATTGGTGAGATAAAAGCGGAGCGTTTCCTGATGGACCTGCATCATTGGTTGCTGCACGTACACCTGCCATCCGGTTAAAGTTGAAGTTTCATATCCCACCAGCCATTGCTCGCGATTATTTGCCTGGTAAGAAAATGAAGTCGTCCCGCTCCCCTTTTTAGCAGTGATCAGCAAAGGAGCGTCGCCCACCGCTTGCAAAGCCTGAAAGTTATTATCAGGGCGAGAATAAATCACCCGTTGTTGTTGATCAACAATAACAATGTCGGCCTCCTGCGTGATTTCCTGACTATGCCCAAATTGCGCAAAGAGCTTTAAATTCAGGGAAGCCGCAACAATTCCATCCAGCTTTCCCGCCCGAAAAATCGGACTGGTCACGACAATTACGGGCGCTTTACTCACGCGTCCCAAAAAAACTTCAGAAATTATTGGTTGTCGCGTCCGCATCGTCTGGTGAAAATAATCACGGTCACTGACAGTCGGATATTGCATCGGCGCTGTCCGCTTCCCCTGACCAATATCTTTCAGGCTGCGTGACGAAATTACCGTGCCAGAGGCATCAGCAACTGTAATTAATGAAAATGCCTGCCAGGTCTGATTCCATTGATCAAGCCAGACATCTGTCGCCGCTTCACCGGAAACTTTTGTCAGTTCTAAACTATGCGCTAAAGAAATTACTGCCTGCTGATGTTTGAGCAAATAATCATCAATATTTTGACGCAGCGCGTGCGAAGCTTCATGCACCCGACCAAAGGTTTCCACCTCCTGCTGTTTGGCCTGGCGATTGCCATTAATAATCGCCAGAAAAATCACGGGAAGAATCGTCAACAAAATTACAGCCCGGCTGATTTGCGTCCGCAGGGATAAATTCAAATTCGCTTTTTTCTCACAGCTGAAAACCATACTGAGCGGCAACACCAACAACAATAGCTCAACCAGCAACACATTCGTCAAACCATTCACCGGCCCCTGGATAATCATTTCCCAGCCTTCCGTCCCGGTCATTTTTCTGAACCCAAAATAAAATAAGGCCAGCGCCGGAACGCCAGCCACCAGCCAGTAAATCAGGTCGGCGAGCAACGGCTGAATTTTCCTGCTCGTGGCATAGCCAATAATTGCGGCTTCGAGCACGGTAATAAAAATCTGAAGCGGGGTTCCGCCCCCCAAATACGTTCCGGCCCCGGCAATCAGAGCAACAATTACGCCACACGAGGAACCACATTCAATCGCTACCATTACTCCCAACACTCCGCCTAACAGTAGATGTATATTGCCGAAAATCGGGATGGGCAGCAGATTCAAAACAAATCCAATCGCTCCGGTCACCAAAATTATTAAACCTGTTCGTATGGTATTTCGCTGCATGATGTTGCTCTCTCCGGGCGGTCAGATGATTGATCGAAGGCGTTTGGCAGGATGGGTTGAACCAGATCGTAGCGCTGCTGACGGTGGGGCCGCAGCACTTCGCTAACAATTTAGCACATTTTGAGTAGATTTATGGCTGACAAAAGATGGCAGTGAGCGGTAGGAATAGCAGGTAATTGAAAAATACCCCGTCGCTATGGCTCCGGGTACAGTAACGGGCGCTCCGGCTCGCGGGACTGTATTGCGAGCCGAAGTAAGTCTGGTTCTCTACACTGATTTAGATTTTCGGCTTGATCGTAAATGCCAGTGTATTGGTCACGGCTCCAGTGCTTCCCAACAGATAGACGCTTGCGGCTCCGGCTGGCAAATCGGGAACCACGCCGACAATCAGGCCATCAATCAATTTAAAATTAGGCGCGGCTATTTGTGTCAGCCTATCGCCCTGCTTAAAAACAACCGTGTAGTTTAATGTGAGGTTCGTCCCCAAGATTTTGAAAGTATTGCCGGGCGCACCTTCAGGTTTTCTATCTACTGAACTAATATTACTCAAAACTGCTGGTGGTGGCGGCAGCAGCTTGAATTTCAAGGCGTTTGAGGGAACCCCTAGAGGTAAATTTGTCGCCGTCGAACCCATCTCAATATTCGTCATAACGATGATTTCGTAATCACCCGCTGGCAAATCAGGAATTTTGCCGGCCACACTGCTTGCATCTGCTTTGATGGTGAGCGGATCAAGCATCAGGAAACGATCACCCTGCTTAAAGATTACCAACTTACGTTTTGACTCAGGATCAAAGCCGCTGCCCTTGATGACAAACGCTGCGCCTGGTCGGCCTTCAACCGGATCCATCGAAGCCAGCACAGCGCCGGGCGGAGGCAGGACTTTGAATAAAAG
>JANMKB010000699.1:0-1858 GCA_031371805.1 Blastocatellia bacterium
TGGCGCTGGTCGAACAGCTTGAAGCTGGTTACCAGGCCAAGGCAACACAGACAATCGCGCATCCGCTGGATTTACTGGCCGAACTGGCGATTGATGCGCCGCCGGATCTGGCGGCGCGGCACGATTTTTACGCCCACGGCAAAACCGAAGGATAAGCTGCCTTGCAAAATGGCGTGAGACAATCGCCGTGAAAGAAGGAATTGCATGCTGACAACGATTGAAGCCGAAATTGATGTGAATGGAACTGTGACGTTGCTGGAGCCAATCAAAATTACGCAAAAAAGTCGGGCGATTGTGACCTTGCTGGATCATCACGAAAACCAGCGCCAGGAACTGAGCGAAGAAAAAAAACAACTCGCCGAAGCGCAGTTTGCGCGATGGATTGGCGCGGTAGATAGCGGCAATCCCGACTCCGCCGATAACGAGCAAATAGATATTGATCTGGCTTGGGAATACGGAGCCACGCACGATGACGAACGATGATTTGTTTTTAGATACGTCCGGCTTGCTCTGCCTGTTTGACAAAGCCGACGCACGCCATCAAAAAGCGCAGGACTTTTTTCGCCAGGCGAAGTCTTTAGTGACCTCCAATTATGTCCTGGCAGAATTTCTTCCCCTCGTCATGAGTCGAAAGCTTCATCGGACAAGTTCGCTTTTCTTTTTACAGCACCTGGTTTTGTTGCCGCGCCTGACGCTGGTGTGGGTTGAAGAAGCCACGCATCAAAAAGCCATGCGGCTCATCGAAAACCGCCTGGACAAAGATTACTCCGTGTGCGATGCGGTGAGTTTTGTCATTATGCGCGAACGTGGCATTAGTGCAGCGCTCACGACCGACAAACATTTCGAGCAGGAAGGTTTCGTGCGCCTGCTCCCGTAACCCCGCACTGACAAAAACCGCACCGTATTACTGGAACACTGCGCCCATTGCCGCGCCTGCATAACCGGTCATTTCCAGATAGCCGCGTCCTTTGACTGCGCGATTATTATTTTTTCCACTCACTACAATTGCGCCTTCCCAATAACTGACGCCGGTTGATCCGTTTGTGATCAGCTCCTGATTTTCAAGCGTCGTATTGATTTCCAAATCCATGTTCCGTGACGGGATTTTCACTTTCCATTGCGTCGGATATGCTGCGCCGGTATTGGGTGAGCGCCATTTGTTGCCGGGTTCCAGCACAAAATCAGCCGCCGCAATTTTTTCAGCTTTTCCCGCTGCATCAATGATCGTGCCACTCGTGTGCAAATCAAGTGAGCCATCCTGGCGGCGAAATTGATACAACATCAAATCCGTTCCGTCGTCCAACTGTAGCGCCAGCCAGTCCCAACCGCGCTGCTCTTTTTCCAGAAAACTTGTGCCGAATTCATGATCCATCCAACTGTCACCGGAAACTTCAAACCGCTGTCCATCAAGCGTAATTGCTCCGTGCGTTGGCATCCGTGTTTGCGAGTAATAATGCGAAGCGTTGCCGGGTTGCGTACCCTTTTGACTGACCCCGTTCGCGCCGTGAATGATGGGAGTTTTGCCCGGCTCCAACGCAAATTCAATCCCAAAGTTTTCATCGTAAGCATTTAGCAAAGTATGTTGCTGAGCGTCCTGCTTCGCTTCCCAATCTTCATTCCAGACCCGATAAACATTGGTTTCCGCGCCGGCCCAGCCGACTCCGGCACGATTAAGTTTTTCCGCGTATTTGAATTTTTTGCCGTCAATATCGGTCATTGCCAGATGCGCCATAAACAAATCGCGCACCGCCCAACGCGAAGGATTGTTTGGTTGCTTGTCTACGCCAACGCGAAAAAATGTCAGTTGATAGCCAAAGCGATGCCCATCTTTGGCGGCGAGATTTCCGGTGTAATACCA
>JANMKB010000739.1:0-10396 GCA_031371805.1 Blastocatellia bacterium
AAATTTAAGAGTGATTGAATCAGCCAAAGCGGGGGTCGCCAAAGCTAAAAATAACAAACAGAAAACCGATAGTAGTTTCATATTTCTCCAGAGGTAAATTATTTTGTTCACTTGTTCACGTGCACAGAACAAGCGCCAGCACGCATCATGCGCACTCTGACAGATCAATATCTCGTAGATTGGTACTACTCTTCATTCGTATTCGTGGGTGTGTTTGAGAGGTACGACATAAAAATAATAATGCATTTTTCGGACTGAGGCAAGGTTATTCGGCTGTTCCTTGTAAAGGAGTAGTGATGAGTATGAACAGCCAGACTGGTTAATCTTCTTTGCGCCATTCCTTTCTCCCCCTCTTCTCCCTTTCAGTAAGGCGGCAGATCGTGCGGCAACAATCGCCACATACACTCACCAGGCATCACTATAATCGCCCAGGCTAGTTCCATCCGAATAACTTACCAGTTTCGCTATTTCCTTGTCTCTTTGGCGTTTAAGTTAATTATAGACTTTAAGTGACTTTAGATGTCAGTGGCAAGCCCTATAACAATTTCCTAATGAGATAGATTAATATTCATACACTTTCGGAAGAGCTTTTAGTGATTGTGGCAGGTAACGAGGCAGTAGCCCTTTTTCCAGATAACTTAGTATTCTCTGTAACAGATTCAATCCAACGATTCGAGGCAAGAGTAATTAATTTAGCTTTTGTGTCGTCTCTTTTATCAATATTCGTTATTTCGCTACAGGCGGCAAGAAGGTTCTCCATCCTCTTACAGCGGTTTTATTCTGAATGTTCAGGGGGAATTCGTTATTTCATTGAAGGTATGAAACCATACCCGCTTGAACTGCGCGAACGCATTGTCTCAGTGGTTGACGAAAAAATTCATACGATTGTCGAGTTGGCCGACATTTATCAAGTAACCGAACGCTACCTTTACAAGTTACTCTGGCTCCAACGTGAAACCGAGGACTTGACCCCGTTGCCACAGAGCGGTGGCGTGGAGCCCATTCTGAAGGAACAGCGGTTCTTGCTCGTGGCGGACCTGGTCGCGCATTATCCCGACGCGACGCTGCAAGAGTATCGCGATTTGATCCACACGCATTGTGGGGTCAAAGTCTGCCGCACCACCGTCTGGTCGGCGATGGAAAAAAGCGCCTTCACGCGGAAAAAAAACACGCCGCGCGCAGGAAGCAGACGCGGCAGAACGTGCGGCTTTTAGCGCACAACAAAAACCCCTCCCGGCGGCCCGCCTCTGGTTCATTGATGAGTTCGGCAGCCATTTGAATATGGCGCGGCGCCACGGGGAGAACGTGCGATTGTCTCCGAACGGTTTGAAAAAGGGCGTACCAACATCACCGTCATGGGAGCCATTACCTTGCAGGGCGTCCAGGTGCCGATGCTGCTTGAGGGCGCGTTGGATGGCGATGCCCTGGAAGCCTCTGGGCGTCATTTGCTGGTGCCGCAGTTGCGCCCAGGCGATATTGTTATTTGGGACAATGTGCGCACGCATAAGCGAAAAGATGTCCTTGCCCTGATTGAAGCGAGCGGCGCCCGGCTGGAGCGGCTGCCGGCTTACTCGCCGGACCTGAACCCGAAGGAAGAAGGTCTTTCCAAAGTAAAAACCGAGTTACAACGCATCGGCGCAGATACGCAAAGAAAGCTGCGCAATGCACTGAAACGAGCTTCTGAAAAAGTCACGACGACCGATATTCGCGGCTGGTTCAAACACTGTGGCTACGCCGTACCCTGAACACTCATTCCGAAACCGCTGTAATCATATTTTTTGTAGTTGAAAATTACGCGAATCGTCGGCAGGTAACAGCGGAACAGTCCTGCGAGCCGGAGCGAGTTCGCATCGTTACTGCGAATTTCACCGCAACCAAAATAACTCGCTACGACTCGTAGTACTGTTCCGCTCTGTCAAATTACTTAACGGCCTGGCGGCCGTCCGCCGGGGCCACCGCGTTCCGGCTCTTCTGGTGTCATTCCGATGACTACTTCAAAATTTGCTGTTAGTTCGCCAATTTTTGAGTCTTTAAGTGGTTTGAAATCAGCCGTAACCGCATCACGCCCTTTCAGGCTCTTGTAAATTCCATCTTTTTCATTCTGCGGAAAACCTTTGATGTACAGTTGCGTTGTCAACATCCGCTTGTCGCCCTGCTTAATCAAAAAGTGAATGTGCGGTGTGCGTCCGGGATATGGTACGGGTTTGATCGTGCGGAAATAATACTCGCCGGTCGAGCCAGTGACGAAACGCCCAAAGCCCTGAAAATTGGCGTCTCGCTTCGCGGCGTTATCACTGCCCTGATGAAGATAAACTCCATTGTTATCGCATTGCCAGATTTCAACGACAGCGTTGCGGACCGGCTCACCTTTTAGATTGACTACGCGTCCGGTCAGGTGGGTAATCGCGCCGACCGCAGGCGTGATCCCACTGTTGATGACGAGCAGATCGTTGTCGGTATCAAGCGGCAGTTTCGTCGGATAGAACGGCCCCTCTGTTTGCCGCGGTGTTTGCTGTAATTGATCGGCAAAAACGCCGGGCGTATAGAGCGCAGAAGCGCCAATGATTCCCAAAGCCGTGCTGCCAAGAAAATTCCGGCGGGTGTAAAGAAAATTGTCTTTCGTCATGGTTGCCCTCTTCTTTCATTTTTCGTTGTTTGTAGCTGGAAATTCGATTGTCATGAAGAAAGGCGTTTGCCACCAGCCTTTGGTTGCCGATTTATTTATTCATCAACATATTCAACGCCCAGTTCTTTCAGTTTTGCGCGGAGAGCATAAAATTCTACGCCTAATTCTCCCGCTTGCAATTTCTCGCGGGACTTCTGCTCTTTTTCCAAACGCTTTTGTCCAAGCTGCGCGACTTCGGCGGCATCTTCTCTTTTGACAACGACGACACCGTCCATATCGCCGACAACCACATCGCCCGGGCGAATGATTGCGCCGGCACATACAACATCAATATTCACTGAACCAGGCGTCGCCTTCACTGTCCCCTGTGCGGAAATTGCTTTTGCCCAGACCGGAAAATTCATTGTCGTCAGATCGGCGACATCCCGAACGCCCGCGTCAATAATCAAGCCGCGAATACCGTGCGCCTGACACGATGTCGCCAGCAAATCGCCAAACATTCCATCCGTAGATTCCGAAGTTGTGACGACTACCAGCACGTCGCCCGGCTGACAGACTTCCACCGCCGCGTGAATCATTAAATTATCGCCAGGCTGGCACGAGACAGTCACGGCAGAGCCTGCAACTTTGGCGGAAGGGTAAATCGGGCGCATGTATGGATTCAATAACCCGATGCGTCCCTGCGCTTCATGAATTGTGGCCACGCCCTGTTCGCCCAGTGTGTTGATGACTTCGGCAGCAGCCCGTTTTATGTTGCGAATGATTTGATGTTTCATGTTCGTGAGTTAACAGTTAAGAGTGAACAGTTACCAGTTAAGAACCAGCTTCTTGCCGTTAACTATTAACTGCTCACTGTTCACTTCTCCCTACTGTAATTGATTGGCGACTTGCGGATAGACGCGCTGGAAGGCTTCGGCATACACAATCGCGGGATTGCCGGAATTGCGTCCGCCCTGTGTGCCGCGTCGTTTCGCGGTGTCGGTGTAATAATTCCAGAGATGCACCTGCGCATCCATGCAGTGCATCGCTTTGAGTTTGGTTTCAAAGACGGGCGTAATGTCGAAAATCACATCCGGCGTGAAATCGCACATCTCAGTTTGATGCGGCTCGAAATAAAATACTGGCGGTGCGCCAAGTGGTTTATGCTCGCTTGGATAACCATGCGCCTGCGCATACACACGAACATCCATCGTCAGCCGCGAAGTCGCCGTATGGTCGCCGTTATAAGGATCAACCGCCGTATGCGTTAATACAACTGTCGGCTGATAGCTGCGAAATTCCTGCACCAGTTCTTCAGTGAGTTGCGGCGTAATGCCCAACGGATAATCGCCGACATTGAAGCAGCGAATTTCTGCGCCTAATGTTTCGGCGGCTTTCACCGCTTCTTCGTGCCGAATCTCTCTGACCTTCTCAATCGTCATCCCTTCTTTTTTCCAGAGGCCCTGCGATTCGCCGCGCTCGCCGTAAGACAAGCATAGCACCCGCGCCCGCGCTCCGCGTGCAGCGTAGGAAGCAATAATTCCGCCGGCCCGCCAGACAAAATCTGCGGCGTGGGCACTGACGACTAATAATCTTTCGTTCGTTAATTCTTGATTCATAATGGTTGAAATTTACGAGATTAGCAGGCAGGAAAAAAGGGGCAGGAAAATAAGAAATATATTTTCTCACTTAGTTCCGATTTTTCCTGCCCCTTTTTTCCTGCCTGCTATCTTTGATGCTCAGTGAACCAGTCCCGCCGGAATCGTCGCCGCCATGAGATTAATTTCTTTGCCCGTGAATCCGGCAGCCAGCAAGCGTTGCGAAAATTCTGCAAACCCTGCGGCAACACCTGGATTTGTCTTTTGTCCGAGGTCAGTTGCCAGCATTGTACGTTCAATTCCGACCGCACGAATATTGGTAAAAACCGTCTCCCAGGGAGATTTGTTCGTGTGATATGTCGTGAAGCAATGCTCAATGATCGCGCCCAAATCAGCCAGCGCGATTTGTTGTTCGGCGGTCAGATTCTGCGAAGGAAATTCGGCGTGCGTGACAATAATACGCTTAACGCCACAAGCTCTGGCTTCTTTCACCAGCGGAAATATTTCGTGTCGTCCCAGATGTCCGGTCGCCAGAATCATGTCGTGTTTGGCAATTAATTCCAGACACTGCCGCGCATCTTCAGCAATTTTGCCCTCAGCATCCAGCACCGTCATCGGCGGACGCGTAATGCCAGCCGCCGCAATTTCGCGTTGAATTTTCGCCCAGAACGGGAGCTTGTCACTGCCGCCATCCAACCGTCCGGCAGTTTCGTTCGCGGCGTCCACCGTCGGAAACCAGACAATTTTATTGCCCGAACGTCCGGCGATTTCAACCGCCACGGGATTGAGTCCACCGACGCTGTGATTAAGCGTAATCGCGCCGTAAGCCTCAATTCCCGGCACAGCCTTTGTCACAACCGAAGCGCGTTCCGCCGTGGGGATGTAATGCGATTTCAGCACGAAGCCTTTTAAGCCGTGCGCCAGAAATTCTTTGGCTAAATCCAGATCGTCAATCCGCCGTTCAATCACGTCCGGCGCAACGTGGACTTGTAAATCATACGCGCCCTGAATCGCTTCCCAGGCCGCTTCCGAAATTGTTCGCTCAAATGTATCCGCAGTTTGTATGCTCATATATATTCCAATACCTTCGCCAAAAGATATTTAAAAATGTGAGATAAAATAGAAAATGAAACGAGTTTTTTTAGGAGCATTATAGTGGCAAATAAAATCAACTAAAAAGGAACCTCGTGGCAAAGGAGATATTAACACTAGTTGCGTGTTTTCAACCACTCGTGACAGGGTGAGACTCCGACCTCGGGCGACAATTATTCCCGCTCTTTTAACGATGACGGGTCGGGTGAAGGGCAGGAACAATTCCTCGTCAAGGTGAGTTTCTTTGGGCAACGGATATGACTCATCCGACAGTTCGAGAGCGAGGTAAATCGCCTGCATCCTCACGCAAAATTGAATTGGTTGCGCTGGAAGAGAGTGTTACAGTAATAGAGCAGGTAGTTAGAAATTCGTTCGGGATTCAGCGAGAAAGTATCGGAGTCGAAGTCATTAGAATTTTGGGCTTCTCACGGACAAACGATGAGATGCGTAATGCTGTAGAGGTAATGATTGATAGTCTGCTTGCAAATGGTAGGCTGAAACAAGTTGGATTACATATTGTTGTTTCAAGTGCAGACTGACTACCTCATTAGGCAATACTTTAAGGCTCTTTTCGGAAATTCTTTTTCTTGATTTCGATAGAAAGCAATGCCCAAAACACAACACTATAACCAAATCACACTGACTGCTTCCGAAGTTGCAATATTTATGTTTTGCGCGAAAGCGTGGCAGCTTCAATGCGAAGGTGTAGAGGCTGACAGTCCTCATCTTGAACCGGGAACAGCTTTTCATCGCCAACACGGCAGGCAAATTTCTTTTGCTACACGATTGCGGCAAGTGGGCTGGATTGGTGTTGTGCTGGCTTTGTTGTTACTAATTATTTTGCTCTGGAAATTTGCGCAATGAATTCGTCACTGCTGCTAATTGCGGTTGTCTTGTTGTTGCTTGCGCTGGCCTGTTTACTCGGCGCACAATTGTTGCGACGGCGCGGCGGTTTGCCGGATGGCGAAATTGTTTATGAAGACACGAGTGGCGCGGACAGCGAAATTCTGTACTCTGAAAAATATGGATTGCGTGGCAAGCCGGATTATTTACTGGCAGAAAAAAACGGTGATGGGCTGATACCCGTTGAAGTGAAATCAAGTCTTGCGCCACGCGATGGTAAGCCGTATCCATCGCACGCAATGCAACTCGCGGTATATTTCCTGCTGGTCGAAGATGCACTGCAAGAGGACGCGCCGTATGGCTTGATTCGCTATCGTGATCGCACGGTACGGATTGAAAATTCTGATGAATTGCGTGCTGAGCTTTTGGCTGTATTGGAAGAAATGCGAACGATTTTGAAGCGCGGTGAGGCACAGCGCAATCACAATCAAGCGCGTCGTTGTGCGGGCTGTTCGGTCGCGTATGCTTGTGATGAACGGCTGGCTTGAAGGAACTCAATGAAGAAACACGCACGAAGTAAGTGTGCATCTTTGCCCTTACTTCGTGCAGGCTTCCGCATTTATCTTATGACGATCAATCAACTACATTCCTGGGACGTGACTCCGACGGAGGCGGTCGCGCTGCAAAAACAATTGCGGAATCAGGTGCTGCTGCAACCTTTGCCAAAAAATATCGAACTCGTCGCCGGAGCAGACATCTCGTTCAATAAATTTTCTGAAGTAATTTATGCCGGAATCGTCGTCGTGCGTTTGCCTGACCTTGCCGTAGTCGCAACGTCTGGCGTAGTGACGACGACAAAATTTCCTTATGTGCCGGGCTTGCTTTCGTTCCGCGAAATTCCGCCGCTGCTTGAGGCCTGGGAAAAACTTAAGGTGCGTCCTGATGTGATGATGCTGGATGGACAGGGTATTGCGCATCCACGTCGGTTGGGCATCGCATCGCACACGGGTCTGATTTTATCTTTGCCGACAATTGGCTGCGCGAAAAGTTTGTTAGTGGGAAAGTATGAAACACCAGCCGAAGCAGCCGGAAGCATTTCGCCGTTGCTGGATAAAGGCGAAACAATTGGCGCGGTCGTCCGCACAAAAAATCGCGTCAATCCGATCTTTGTTTCGCCGGGTCATTTGGCAGACATTCCAACGGCGATTGAGCTAGCGTTGCGGTGTGGTAAAGGCTATCGAATTCCCGAACCGACGCGCCTGGCACATTTGTTTGTGAATGCGTTACGGAGAGGTGAGGAATGGTCGCCACCGCGCAAATGAATCGTTAACTTTACTCCAGCGGACGTAAGTGTGAATGCGGCTTTGACTCGTCAAAGGTTACTTGTGCATAAATTTCGCGCAAGGATATTTCGCAGGTTACGGAAACCAGCTTTACCACATCATTGAGTTCATTGTATTCACGCTGATTCCATAAATTATAGTCCTGGCGCACGAACTGGCTGACGTGTGGGCGATGCTGCGCGATCAATAAATATTCGCAAAAGCTGGGGATAGATTTATAGTGCGAAAACTTATCGCCACGATCATATGCTTCGGTTGAATCTGAAAGAATTTCGATGATCAAAGCTGGGTTCAGCAGCACATCTACGCCACCCATTTTCTCAAATTGCGCTGTCCCGCACAGTGCCGAGGTATCGCCGTAACGATACGGGAGCATGCTGGGAACCTTGATGCGGAGGTTGGCAGGGAAGAGTCGGCAACCACGTTGCCTGAGTTGGCTCCCAAGATGAATTGCCAGACTGACCTCAATTTCGGCATGCTCTTCCTGGACGCCACTCATGTCAAAAATTTCGCCGTCCCAATATTCCAGGCGCGCTTCAGACTGGCGATCCATTTCCAGATATTCTTCTAATGAGTATTTATATTTTGGCTGTGCTGACATAACTGTGATTACCTCGCTGGCTCAGCTTACGCTAAATGAATTGACAGATACAATGAAAGCGCTTAACAACAATGACCATCACGGATTTTTTCTAAAGTCGCACATTTTACTGCCCCCTGCTCTTCCAGTTCTCGACACCATTTCTGACAGGCCAGGCAATACACCATTGTCGCGGCGGTGACGCGTTCGATGATAATTTCACAACGCGGACATTTGACCGTAATTGTTTGTTCAGTCGTCATAGTCATTTACCGTAACATCTGCTAATTTATTTTGGCAATTCCTAAACAGGCAGTTAACAAAATCATTTTCAGGAGACCATCAATGCTCAGGTTACAAACGAAAAGATTAGGAGCAATTTGTTTTAGTTTAATTACCTTCGCCGCTATCACTGCAACAGCATTTGCGCAGCAGCGGATCGGCACGGTTGCGGTTCGTGTCGCGCTTGATCACGCGGACTGGTTGTATAAACCGGGCGAAAATGTGAAAGCGAAAATTACTGTGATTCAGGATGGGCAGCCTGTTCCTGATGCAAAAGTGAGCTACAGTTTTGGGGCGGAACAGATGCCTCCAACGACTGAAAAAACAACCAGCGTTCCGGCGGAAGGTTTGATGATCGAAGCGGGGACGATGAAAGAAGCCGGATTCCTGCGCATCATCGCGACAACGGAAATGTACGGCAGGAAATATCGCGGCTTGGCGACGGCGGGTTTTGCTCCTGAAACGATCAAACCAACGCAAACTGATCCGTCGGATTTTGATGCGTTTTGGAATTCAGGCAAAGCAGCGTTAGCCAAAATTCCAATGGATGCACGGCTGACTTTGTTGCCGGAATACTGTACGTCAACGGTGAATGTCTACCACGTCAGTTTGCAAAATGTGAGCGGCGATGGCGGCGGCGCTCCAAGTCGTCTTTACGGCATTTTGTCGGAACCAAAAGCTGAAGGGAAATATCCGGCGGTGCTGGATGTTCCCGGCGCAGGCATTCGTCCGTATCGTGGTCGTCCTGATTTGGCGGAGAAGGGAATCATCTCGTTGCAGATCGGTATTCACGGGCTGCCAGTGAATTTGCCGCAGGAAGTTTACGATTCATTAGGGCGCAGCGCGGTTGCCGGATACATGAATTTTAATCTCGATAACAAAGACCGTTATTATTATCGCCGCGTGTATTTGGGCTGCATTCGCGCCAATGATTTTTTGGTTGGGCATCCGAAATTTGATGGCAGGAATTTAGCCGTGACCGGAGGATCGCAGGGCGGAGCGCTTTCGATTGTGACGGCTGGGTTGGATGAGCGCGTGAAAGTTCTGGCGGCATATTATCCGGCGTTGGCGGACGTGACGGGTTACCTTTACAATCGCGCTGGCGGCTGGCCGCACATGTTTCGCGCAAGTGGGGAAGGCTCGTTGCGCACGAAAGAAAAAATCGAAACCTCAAGATATTATGATGTCGTGAATTTCGCTCGCCGCATAAAAGTCCCTGGATTTTATACGTGGGGATTTAATGATGAAACCTGTCCGCCGACTTCGATGTACTCGGCTTACAACGTAATTACGGCGAAGAAGGAATTGATGCTGGCGTTGGAAACAGGCCATAATAACGTGCCGGAGCAGGTCGAGCGAGTAACGAATTGGTTAGTGAATTTTGTGAAGACGAATTAGCCACAGATAGAACAGATCAAAACAGATTTTCACTGATTAGAAAAAGGCTGTAGTAATTAATTTTTGTGAAGAATTTAGCCACAGATAAGCCAGATCAAGACAGATTTACACAGATTTATTTCTTTGCTTAAATCTGTGTAAATCTGTCTTATCTGTGGCAAAAAACAAATATGAAAAACTCATCACCATTCATTCCAGTACCAACCCCTGAAATCAATGATATTCATTCGCAACTACGCGATTTGCGCTTTCATCCGAGCGTCACCGAAAATCCTAAACTGTTAACGCGTGAACAAATTGCTGAGTTCAACACACAAGGGTTTCTGACGAAAATTCGTATCTTCGAGGAAGCTGAAGCCAGCGACATTCGCAAATATTTTGATGATTTATTGGCGCAATATTTAGCCGCAGGGAAAGATAGTTATTCCATCACTACCGCGCACATGAAACACGGCAAGGTTTATGACTTGCTCACGCATCCGCGCATCGTGGCTTACGTCAAAGATATTCTTGGCGAAAACGTAATCGCGTGGGGATCGCATTTTTTCTGCAAAATGCCGTACGATAGCAAGAAAGTTTCGTGGCATCAGGACGCGGCGTACTGGCCGCTGACGCCATCAAAAGCGGTGACGGTGTGGCTGGCGATTGATGATGC
>JANMKB010000008.1:0-2363 GCA_031371805.1 Blastocatellia bacterium
CCACAAAAACATTTTTCACAGCGTGCATTTGGTTGAAGCCATTCAGCATTGAATTTTTCTTATCGGCTCCCATGCGGCAGGTTCCATGTTCGTGAATCGGTGAGCCGGGATGATCCCAGTCGTTGCGTTTGTAATCCAATGTCTCAGCCTTTGATTCGTGCAAAAGCTGCTCGACGGTGTCGTACATTTCTTCCGACATTTTGCGTTCGTTGTCGCTGTAACTCAGCACCATCCGCATGATCGGTAAGCCGTATTGATCGCGTTTATTTTCATCAATTTCGATGCGGTTTTCTTCGCGGGGAGCGATTTCTCCATACGGATGAATTTGAAATAAGGCGGGATAATGGCGCAGCACTTCTTGCTTAAAATTTCCGCCGAAGCCTTCCATATTTTTTGCAAAGCTCGCGTTGTTCTGGCATCCGCTCGACCAGAATTGCATGCCAAAGCCGCGCGCGTAATCACGTTTTTTGCCACGATGATTGAAGCGCGGCAGATAAATATGTTCGCCGCCGATGCCGCTGTCGTGCGTCGTCTCACGTCCATATAAATGCGGCATAAACGCTTGGACATGAAAGCGAAATTGTTCGGTGAAATATTTGCCAAGCACGCCAGAAGTATTACCGATTCCGTTTGGATAAATTGACGATTTTGAGTTGAGCAAAATTCGCGTGGAATCTACAGATGAAGCGCCGACAATGACGACTTTCGCTTTGATGTGGCTTTCGGTTTTGTTGTAGCGGTGAAAATATTGGACGCCATCTGCGAGTCCTGTTTTCGGATCAACGGTCACGCGCCCGGCTACGGCGTTACTGATGATTTTCAATTTTCCTGTCGCCAGCGCGGCAGGCAATAAATGCAAAGCAGAGTTGAAAAAGCTGCCCGTCGTGCAACCCGATCCGCAATCTCCGCAATAATGACACGAAGGTCGACCATTCAACGGACGTGTCAAATTTGCGCGGCGACCATGAACAATATTGACGCCAATTCTCTTCCCTGCATTCATCATCGCCCATTCGCCGCAACGCAGCGCAGGCGGAGGCTGATGAAATTTGCTCCCCGGCAAAGTTTCGTTGTCGTCATCGCCGCCACACACGCCGATTAATTGATCTACCTGATCGTAATACGGTTTGATGTCTTTGTACTCAAAAGGCCAGGGAATGCCATAGCCGTCGTTGACCTTGAAATCTACGTCAGAATAACGCAGCGAAACACGCCCCCACATATTCGTTTTGCCGCCATGTCCCCAGACGCGATAGAGATCATAACGGTTCCCTTCCGGCGTCAAGTATGGCTGTTCCTTCGTATCCAAAAATCCGAGTTCCGGCTTCTCGCCGCGTGCATAAGCCTCGCGTCTTTCATACGGAAGCATCGCCATCCAATATTTCGCGGGATCGTATTTATCGCCCGCATCCAGCAATAAAACATTGATACCTTTGCGCGTCAGGTTCCACGCTGCCATCCCGCCGGAAGCGCCGGAGCCGATAATGACTACGTCGTAAACGGGAGAAGATTTCTTAATTTGTGGGGCCTCGGGTTTGCGTTGTTTTTGCATAGTTACCTCGATAAATTGAGTATGTTTTTTGACAGGATTAATTATGCGGAAGCCCGCACGTAGTAAGGGCGAACAGCCACACTTACTGCGTGCGTGTTTCCGCATTAGCAAAACCTGATTTCAACTTTCGTTGACCAGCTTACACTCACAGGCGCATATTGTCATCGGCGGTCGTGAGTACCGCGAGCCAGGTTCTATTTGGAGCATAATTACCCCATGAAAATAACCAACAAATTCTGCCGCGTCACGCTTTCCTTCTGCATATTCCTGCTCATGATTCAGTCGGCTTTGGCACAAAATCAAAGCGCGACGAAAGCACAAATTCTCAAAGCTCTGATCGCTGGCGGCAAATATGCAGCGATGCAAATCCTCGACAAAAATGGTCGGGCGCAGGGTGATTATGATCTGGTGCGCAACGAGTGGCACGAATACGAAGCCGCGTGGCACACAGGGCAAACAATCAATGGCTTGCTGGCTGCTTATGAAATTACCAAAGATAAATCACTGCTTGATGCCGCCCGTAAAGCCGGAGACTGGTGGGTCAGCCTGGAGTACAAAGATCATCCAAAACTCAAAGGAATGCTCCGCGCAATTCACGGCGATCACGTCGGCAACATCATCGTGATGGGAACAATTTCTGATGGCACGCCGGGGCTGTTCAGACTCAGCAAAATTACGGGTGAGCGCAAGTATGCGGATTGCGCGACACGCGCTGGTGATTGGATTATCAAAAACATGTACCTCGAACACGAAGCCCTGATTTACGATGGCGTTGATCCTGAATCCGGCACAGTGATGAAGGATAAAAGCC
>JANMKB010000026.1:0-15442 GCA_031371805.1 Blastocatellia bacterium
AGGCTGAGACGATGATCGGCTATTTGCACGCGATTACGTTGCAAACGCCTGCACCGCCGCAGCAATGGCAGCCAAAACTGCCTGTAGCGCTGAATGATTTGCTGCTGCGTATGCTCAGTAAGGACGCGAGCCAGCGTCCAAACGCGAGCGAAGTCGCGCAAGCCTTGCAGTCAATCGAACGTGGCGGCGATCTGGCGCGGGCGCAACCCCTCGAAAGCGCAACGATGGTATTGCCAAACGTCAAGAGCGGCGCACCGCAGACTGACGCAGGCTTTTGGGTCGCCGTGCTTCCCTTCAAATGGCGCGGGGCCAGCGCCGAATTGGAAGCATTGGCCGAAGGCTTGTCTGAAGACATCGTGACGGGCTTGTCACGCTTTTCATATCTGCGTGTGATCGCGCGCAGTTCGACATTGAAACACGCCAACGATGCCGGTGACGTGCGCGCGATGGGCAGGGAACTCGGCGCGCGCTACGTGATGGAAGGCAGCTTGCGGCAGGCCGGGGCAATGTTGCGTGTCGCAGTGCAATTGGTGGATGCGAACACAGGCGCGCATCTGTGGGCCGAGAGCTATAACCGCACTTTTGTTACAGATGAGATGTTCGAATTGCAAGACACCTTGTCTTCGACAATCGTTTCGACAATTGCCGATATGAACGGCGTGCTTCCGCGGAGCATGAGTCAGGCGGTGCGCAGCAAGCCCCCGGAACAATTAAGCCCGTACGAGGCGGTGCTCCGTAGCTTCGCGTACTTTGAACTATACACGCCTGAAGAATTAGCTGTCGCGCGGGCTGGCTTGGAAACGGCAGTGCAGAACATGCCCGGTTATGCTGATGCCTGGGCGATGCTCTCATATTTATGCGCTCAGGACTATATTCATGGGTACGAGCTTCAGGCCAATGCGTTGGAGATTGCAGTCTCTGCCGCACGGCGGGCCGTCGAACTGGCCGCTACCAATCATTTGGCCTTTTTCAGCTTGGCGCAGGCGCTTTGGGCTCAGAAAGACTTCGATTCATTCCGAGACGCTGCCGAGCGCGCCTTCAGGCTCAACCCGATGGATGGCAACTCGGTTGCACTGCTCGGTGAATATCTGCTCTATGCCGGCATCGCGCAACGCGGCCTGCAACTGGCCGAGCGGGCCAAACATCTCAACCCTGATCATCCAGGCTCGTACTGGTATCCCGATTTTTACCATGCGTTCTCGCAGGGCGACTACCGTAGCGCATTGGCTTTCGCACAAAAGGCTAAACTGGGAGGCAATCCGCTCGCCTCGATGTTTATTGCCGCAGCTTCAGGCCAGCTTGGAGATGCTGAGAGCGGTGCAAAAGCCATCTCGGAGTTGCTGAAGTTCCGCCCCACACTCCCCTTGATTATCCGCAAGCAGGTTGCAAAAGTCTGGAATCCTGAGTACGGCGAGCGCTTTCTCGAAGGGCTGCGCAAGGCCGGGATGAAGCTTCCAGGTGATACGCAACCGGCAACCAAGATACGCGGCAGTCAGCCATCGGGCGAGTCCCGAGCCAACGAAGGCTTTTGGGTTGCTGTGCTGCCGTTCAAGTCTATGGGCGTTACGCCCGAAATTGCGGCATTAGCCGATGGCTTGTCCGAAGACATCGTGACGGGCTTGTCGCGCTTTTCTTACCTGCGCGTGATAGCACGTGGCTCCACGTTGAAATACACCAACGATTCCAGTGACCTACGCACGATTGGCAAGGAACTCGGCGTACGATACGTGATGGAAGGAAGCTTACGGCAAGCGGGGACAAAGCTACGCCTCGCAGTCCAACTTGTTGATGCGGCGACTGGCGCACACTTGTGGGTGGAGAACTACGAACGCAGTTTTAGCCCGGAATCAGTTTTCGAGCTGCAGGACGACTTAGTTCCGCGTATCGTTTCGACAGTGGCGGATCAGTATGGCGCGCTGGTGCATAGCATGAGCGAAGCATTACGCGGCAAGAGCGCCGCCTCATACTCCGCGCATGAGGCTGTGCTGCGTGCCTTCGGTTATTGGGAGCGGGTCACCCCGGAGGAACACCGGGAAGCCCGCGAGATACTCGAAGCGGCGGTTGCCCGCGCACCCGGCCACAGCGACTGCCTCGCCATGCTGTCAACGATTTACTGGCACGAGTATGCGCACGGTTACAACGTCAGGCCGGATCCGCTGGGCCGAGCCTACGCCGCCGCGCAACGAGCGGTCGCGGCGGCGCCGACCAGTCAACTCGCACACTACGTCCTGGCTAGCGTGTTGTTCTTCCAGAAAGATTTTCCGGCTTTCCGCGCGGCGGCGGAGCGCACCCTCCCGCTGAATCGAATGGATGCCTCCACGACGGCAGCTCTTGGCTTCATGTTCGCCTATGCTGGTGACTGGGATTATGGCCTGGGCTTAGTGGAACGGGCGATGCATCTCAATCCCCATCATCCGGGCTGGTATCATCTGCCCGCCTTTTACAATGCCTACCGCACGCGTGATTATCGCGGCGCGCTGGAAAGCGCCTTGAAGATCAACGTGCCCGGCTATTTTTGGCCACAGGTGGTGCTGGCTATTGTGTATGGGCAGCTTGGCGAGCAGCAGCGCGCGCGCGCTGCGTTGCAGGCATTGCAAGCACTGATGCCGAACTTCGGCGCGGTGGCGCGCGAGGAATTCGGCAAGTGGTTTGACGCTGAACTCACCGAACACCTGATAGACGGACTGCGCAAGGCGGGGCTGGCGATTGATGGTAAGGCGCAAGTGGCATCCTCACAACCTGTCACTGCGGCGAATGAAGCCGAAGCTCTACCACTTGCGACATCCGAAACGCAGTCTGCCACTTCGCCCACACAATCCATCGCCGTCCTGCCGTTTGCAAATATCAGCGCGGATGAAGAAAACGAATACTTCTGCGACGGGCTGGCGGAAGAATTGCTCAATGCGCTGGCGAAGATTGACGAGTTGAAAGTCGCGGCACGCACCTCGGCCTTTTCCTTCAAGGACAAAAACGCGGAAGCGCGCGAGATTGGCAAAACGCTGAACGTCAACACAGTGTTGGAAGGCAGCGTCCGCAAGTCGGGCCATCGCATCCGTATCAACGTGCAACTGGTCAATGCGGCGGACGGCTATCAACTGTGGTCGGAGCGGTACGACCGTGAGATGAAGGACATTTTTGACGTGCAGGATGAAATCACGTTGGCGGTGGTGGCTGCGCTGAAAGTGAAATTGCTCGGCGCGAAGAAAGCGGCAGTGTTGAAGCGGTACACCAACAACACCGAAGCGTATGAGCTTTATCTCAAGGGGCGATTTCACAACAGCAAATGGACAGAAGCGGGCTATCGGAAAGCGATTGATTACTATGAACAAGCATTGTGTCTGGAACCGAACTATGCTCCTGCGTATGCCGGACTCGCCGATGCCTGCGGATTATTATGGTATTGGGGGTTCGACACTCGGCCTGAGATGGTTGCCAGACAGCGGGCAGCTGTGACCAAAGCCTTACAGCTTGATGACAGCCTGGCTGATGTCTGGCGTTCGCAGGCTTTATTGCAAAGCCTCATTGACTGGGATTTTCTGGCATCCGGTCGGAGTTTTGCGCAAGCCCTGAGGCTCAATCCCAACGATGCGCTGGCCCACACTTGGCACAGTTTCTGGCTAATTGTTATGGGGCACTGCGAGCAGTCTGTGCTTGCTGCCCGAAGGGCGCGAATCCTTGATCCGTTCGCGCCCTTTGTCGGTGTTCTGGCAGGATGGTCGCTTTGGTTTGCTCAGCAATACGACGAAGCGCACAGTGTGGCGCAGGCGTTGATAGAAATAGACCCGCATTTTGCTGAAGCCTATCGGTTGCTCGGCTGTTGTCAGTTGGGAATGGCAAATTATGCGGCAGCGGAAACGTCTATGCAGAAAGCACTCGCTGAAGGCGGGTCGCGGGCATTGGCTGATCTTTGCATGATCTATGCGCACGGGGGGAAAACGGAACAAGCGCGGCAAATCCTGCGACAATTGCATGAGCAGCGCGATTCCGTGCCAGCCCTGTGGATAGCCTATGGTCATATCGGCCTCGGCGAAGTCGAAGAGGCGTTTGTCTGGCTGGAAAAAGCATTGGCTGAACACAATGGCGAGTTATTCTATTTTGGCGTATTGCCTGAATGGTTAATAACTTTCCGGCAAGACCCGCGCTGCGCCGAATTACTGCGGCACATCGGCTTCCCGACAAATGAAGCGCAGCCGCCTGTTGAAGCCCAAACGCTGATTTCCCCGCCCATTACCGATTACGCACAGACAGAGAACAAGCTTTACACCGCCGGAAGCGATGTGGAACCACCATCGTAGTCAGTGCAGTGGAACCACCATCGTAGTCAGTGCAAAGGAACCCGCCATGCGCCGAAACCTGCTTATCGTTATGTTGGTCGTCTCGCTCTCGCCGCTGGCCGCTTAGGCACAAACGGTTTTCACGCTGACGGCAGACCAATTGCAAAATGGGCAAGCCATCGAACTCGACAAGCTCGATTGGAAGTATGCGCCCGGCGATGATCCCCGCTTTGCTGACCCGCAGTTCGATGATCGCGCGTGGGTGACGCTCGCGGATTCTGCCAAACCCGAAGACAGCGGTTGGCACGGCAGCGGATGGTTCCGGTTGCATCTGCGCGTTGTGCCGGAATTGGCGAATCAGTCACCCGAACAAATCATCGCGGCACTCACCCACCTGGGTGACGATTGGAGCGAAGGTCGCCCGCAAGATGACGATGTGACGTTCGTCGTGCTAATAATCAAAAATGAGGTTATCTGATATGAACCGTCGAACCTTCAATTCATCGCTGCTGACTGCTGTCCCGGCCTTTGCATTGCCCGCCCAACAATCACAACTGCGTGTCAACGGTCAACGCGTCAATCAACACCTGTCTGAACTCGCGCAGTTTGGCAAAACACCCGAAGGCGGTACCCAGCGCGTTGCGTATACAGACATTGATTTGCAAGGCCGTGAATACGCGATGAAGCTGATGCGCGAAGCAAAACTTGATGTGAGCATTGATGCTGCTGGCAATATCATCGGGCGACGCACGGGCAACGACACGGCGCTAAAACCGCTGATGATCGGTTCGCACATTGATTCCGTCCCGGCAGGCGGCAGCTACGACGGACAGGTCGGTTCGATGGGCGCGATTGAAGTGGCGCAAACGCTCGCAGAAAACAACGTCCGACTGCGTCATCCGCTGGAAGTCGTCCTCTTTCAAAACGAAGAAGGCGGAACTATTGGCAGCGCCGCGCTGGCTCGAATGCTTACCGAAAAAGACCTGGGCATTGTCACCAATTCAAAAAAAACAATCCGCGAAGGCATCAAATTTATCGGCGGCGATCCTGACAAACTCGCCAGTGCCGTGCGCAAAAAAGGTGATCTCGCGGGCTACTTAGAATTGCACATCGAACAAGGCGGCTTATTGCACCAAGAGAAAATCAACATCGGCGTCGTCGAAGGCATCGTCGGCGTGAATTGGTGGGATGTGACAATTGATGGCGTAGCGAATCACGCGGGCACTACGCCGATGAATCAGCGGCACGATGCGTTGCTGGCGGCAGCGAAATACATTGACGCCGTCAATCGCGTCGTCACTTCATTTCCCGGTCGGCAGGTCGGAACTGTCGGCAAGATTCAAGCGTTCCCTGGCGCATACAACATCGTGCCGGGCAAAGTCACAACGAGTTTGGGCTTGCGCGATTTGGACGCGGCGAAGGTGATAATGATTTACGAAAAGATTCAGGCTGAAGTCCGCCAGATTGAAACTGCGACGGGTACGAAATTCGATTTCAAACAGATCAACTCGTCACAGCCTGCGCCGACGGATGTGCGCTTTCGTCGCGTGATTGACGATGCAGCAAAGCAATTGGGCTTCACGACGAAGCTGATGCCAAGCGGCGCAGGTCACGATGCACAAGAGATCGCGCACCTCTGCCCCATCGGCATGATTTTTATCCCCAGCCGTGACGGCATCAGCCACAGCCCACGCGAATTTTCAGAACCGACCGACATCACAAACGGCGCGAATGTGTTGCTGCATACGTTGCTGAAGCTGGATGCGATGAATTTGAAGTGAACTTGTAGCTGGCAACTCTTCGATGGCTTAATTTAACGGGAAGCCTTGTTCCATCCAAGCGCCTAAGCCGCCTGCCAATGGCTGGTTGCTTCGTTCGGTCAGGTGCAATACAGCACAATAGCGCGGTCGCGGGGAATTTCGTGAGCGCGTTGTTCCAACTCTTTCATTGCCATCCGCAGCGCACCGGGAATCATCTGCGGCTCAACCTCAACTTCCAACTCGTGCCGCAAATCTACGATAAAAACATTTTCGTCCGCATCCATTTGGTTTTTTAATTCTCCGGGCGAAATGCGGGCAATGCGCAGGCGACGCAGGAACAAGCGACGTTGCGTATATTTCCAGGCAATGTAGGCCGCCAGTCCGCCAATGATCACCGATAACAATGCTCCGCCAAATTTTGCAAGCGAGGAACTGATCTGCGTCAATTGGTCGCTGAAGAGATAGCCCAACAATTTAAAAGAACCGACCCACAACAAGATGCCAATGGAGTTATAGCCGAGGAAGCGCGCCCGCGATAAACCATTGATTCCCGCCATTGGCGTCGCGATGGCGCTGACACCGGGGATAAATTTGGCGACCATCAGAACACGCGCTCCGTGGCGGGCAAACGTATTCTCCGTGCGGCGGACGCAATAGTCTGGTTCGAGCGAAATTCGACATAAGAAGTTGAGCACTTTCATCCCGCGCCACCGCCCAATTTCGTACCAGCAAATATCTGCCAGCAACGCCGCAGATGCCGCGAACGTGAGCGACAGGGCAAATTCATCTGCCCGGTTTTGGCATACGCGCCCGCCGCCAACAGCATCGGAGCCGCCGGAATTGGCAGGCCAATTTGCTCCACAAAAACTGTGATGAAGAGCAGGAGATAAGCATGTTGGGCAAGAAACGCTACCAATTTTGTCAACGGGGTGTCTCCTTCGTGATGATTCAAAAATACTGAATACCGTGTTGCGTGACTGAGTTATTTTCCGGCAGTCAGTGAAACCTTCGGAAAATCAATTTCAGTCTGTGCCACATGATTGAAATAGTTGGTGAAAATATTCATCCCGACATGCGCCACGATTTCGGCAATCTGACCGTCGGTGTAATTCGCTGCCCTTAGGTTTTCCAGGTCTTGATCGGTCACGTTGCCTTTGGTTGCGACGACTGCACGTGCGAATTGCAAGGCCGCATTGGCCTTCGTGTCACTCGACGTGGCGCTGCGCGCGGCGGTCAACTCATCACCGCTCAGGCCTGCGCCTTTGCCGAGGGCTGTGTGCGCCGAGACGCAGTATTCACAGCCATTCGCTGTCCCAACAGTCAATGCAATCTGTTCGCGTACTTTCGGGTCAAGCACCCCACCAGCGAGCGCACCCGCGAAGTCAAGGTAGGCTTGTAAAGCGGCGGGCGAATGTGCCAGCACCTTCATTAAATTTGGTGTCATCCCGAATTCTGCCTGAACCCCATCAAGTAACTCTTTCGCCTTGCCGGTCGTCTGTTTCGGATCAACTGCGGTTATTCTGCTCATTTCAAAATCTCCTTCTCATTCCCTTTGTTATTGTGTTCACTCCCATGCGGAAGCCTTGCAAAAAATGTTGCTCACGCGCGCGCTCAAGATTTATTGATATGCGCTGCGAGTTGCGGCATGTTGACGATCAGGGGTCGGTTGCGTTCGTAACTAACCAGCCCTTGCTCACGCAGCTTGCCCATCGTCACCGTGACATGCGCCCGACTCATCGCCGCCATCTGCGCCAGTTCGTCGTGCCTGACGTGCAGCGTGACCGGGCCGGGATGTGCTTTATGTGGATGCCCGCGTGTCTCCGCCAATTGCAGCAGCAAGCGGCTCAGGCGTTCATCGGCGCTGCGGTACATCAAAATTTCCGCGCGCCGTTCGGTTTCGCCCAGTCGCGTACAAAAAACGAACAGTAGCCCTTGCAAAGCCGCCAGATCACCTTGCAGGTAATTCACAAATTCGCTGTATTTAACTTCCAGCACCTCTGTCTCAACAGTGGATCGGGCAAACGTTTCACGCAAGCTTTGCTCCGGCGTGCAAAAGCAAAGCTCGCCGAGCAATTGCCCTTCTTCCACTATGCGCAAAACAACTTCGTGACCTTGCGCATCGGCATACACCACAGCCACATGGCCGCGCTGCACCAAATAAACACGATCTGATGGAGCCTCCGGTCGCCAGATGTCGTCGTTTTTGGCGTAGCACCGTAACCGTCCAAGACTTTTTCCCTGTGGCAAGTGCCGCGCCATTAGTTCTGTCATCGTCTGACAGGTGTGATGGTCGTCAGCGCAGAATTGATTCGGGATCATCGTGTCTCCTCATTGATTGGCTTCAGTCTCTTTTCATCACAAGCGTACTTTAGCAGCCTATTGCTCAAATCGTTGTTAGCGGGCTAACGTCAATTTTCGACGGAACACTTGATGCCTGTGTTTCCTTGCTTGCGAGCGGCTTGTAAACGGTTCGTCGTATGCTAAGCTGCCCCAGGAATCAACCAACCAGTACTACTTGTTGGCTCACGTGTTTGCAACTGCTCTTTCAATGAAAAATTGATAAAGGCCAAAGCTCATACAGTGCTGATAAAGATAGTATTTTAGCGGTGATAGACAAATCTCCCAATCTTTAATATATGGAAACGGCAGGAATCGCTCCGGGCGAATGCAAAGAAACCGCCAAAATGCCTGGTCTGCGATGGGCAGGCGGGGCGATATTGATGCACAATCTTTACAGGAGACGCTAAAATCACACGGCCCCTATTGGGTTGCCGGAAATTGGGGCAGCGGATCGCACGTCATCGTCGTGACGGCTTGTAATCCTGAAACTGGCACCATTCGCTATGTTGATCCCTGGAAAAACTATATGTTAGCAGCCAGCCCTGGAACCATTTCGTGGTTGAAGGGCGCGGGAGTGTCTGGAAAAATTGTGATGCCAGTTTGATTTACTGGTTATAAAACCTGAGGCTTTCCCGCTGCGCATTGGCCTTCTCACCTTGTGCACCCAATGCAAGCGGTTCTCTATTGTCCTTGCTCGCGCACTGCCCCCATTACATTTCACCGAAGCTTAGTCTATCTTTACAGGGCACACGCCATAATTGATTTCCATTCGTTTTTGCCACCCCTTCTGGCGGTCGTGGCGGGGACTACTTGAACGACCAGATGTGAGCGAGTGCTCCTGGTGACTGTCACCGAATTATTTACGGCAACAGGAATTTTCCTGACGCGATCTCTTTCCACATCAAAATTATTTTTTTGCCGTGAACACTTTTGTGCGCCAATTCCCCCTTACCTAATAAGGGCAATGGCAGGCGCATCAGAAGTCTGATTGTACAGGCTTGGGGGAGTAGCTGTAGATGAAGGCTTTTTGAGGTGCAGGCGATTGCCGTCCTCTTCAATCTGAAATCTCGAAAGCGGGCACTTCACAGAATAGCAGAAACAAAATCTTCCTAATGAACTAAGCCTTATCCAACCCACCTGCGGTTTGAATAAGGCTTAATTTAATTCTCACTGCTCACGTCAAGGAATCTGAATCAGAAAATGAAGCGTAGTCCGAGTTGTCCCTGACGCGGCCCGCCGAAGCGATCTGTGCCGGGCGCATTGCCTGGAACCAAAGCCGAATTGCCTTTGAATGGCAGACCAGTTGCAGGATTTAGGGTTGCCTGCGGAGCGCCGAACGTCGTTTCGCCGTCGCCGTTGAACTGCTTATTACTTGAACGCGTCAGATTGAATCCCTCGATGGAAAACACCAGGCGCATATTTTCGCCGAAGCGGAATTCTTTGAGCAGGCGCATATCCCAATCGAAAAAGCCGGGCTGCCGAAAAGCCGCGCGATTGGCAATCAAGCCATTGATGATCGGGCGATCATTCACGGTATTGCCATCGTTTTGGGTGTCGGCTCCGACTACAGGTTTCACCGGATAACCTGTGCGTGCAAACAATAATGTGCTGATGGTGAAACCATGCCCCAGATCGTAAATGGCGTTCAGATTACCATTATTACGGATGTCATTTTTCGCCCACGACGCATCACTCTTCAACTTAAAAGTATTGATTGCTGTTTGGCGGTTAAAATCTCGTTCATTCGAATCATCATCCCGATTGAATGAGTGCGTGTAGTTGAACGTAAATTGCAAGCGGCGACTCATTCGACGCTCAAGGCTGACTGACATTCCGTTGTAGCTGGAATGCGCGATAGATTTGTTCAGATTGATTTGCCCCAGGGTTGGATCAGGACGCGCAACTTTTGGCGTGAACGCTTTGCCCGTTGCGGAGTCAATGAAAATTGGCTGCCCCGTCAGGACATTAAAGTCCGACGCCTGTACCAGTACTCCTTTTGAATCATAGGCCGGATAGACAGGTAATCCGTTGGGTAAGACAGTGGGCGCGAATAAATTCGTATCAACGCGCCGTTGCAAATTCCAGGTCGAGTTGCGGACAAAGCCAAGCGTGATTTTGGTATTACGATTCAACTGCTGCTCCAGCGCGAGAGCGACTTGTCCTGAACGCGGATTGCGGAAATTCGGATCGAAGGCGTAGACGCTGTTGATCGGCGATTTCACGCCTGCGGGCAACACCGCAATTGGATTCGGTGCTTTCAAAAGTTTAAGGAGGGTTGGATCAGTACTAGAATCCAGCACCAAAGTATTAAGCCCGTTGTCCGTGAATACGCGCTGCATCAAATAAGAAGGAGTGCGCGAATCAAACAGCCCTCCTGACAGGCGTAAAACTGTTGTTCCCTTGCCACCTATATTCCACGCAATACCCAGTCGCGGTTGCCACATTTTCCAATCGCTCGGAATAACTCCGGTGATAGGTAAAGCAGGATTTGGTGTCGTTGGTTGTGGATTTACCTGTGCTTCCCAGCGCAAACCAGCCGTCACAGTCAGATCGCGGCGGAGCTTCAGTGAATCCGTAAAATACACCGCATATTCGCGCTGTGTGGCTTTATACTGACCCTGCGTTCCGTTGGCGGCAATGGATTGTTGGTAGCGCGCAATTTTGGTGCTGTCACCTGCCAGCGCTGCCAGATAATTCGCCAGCGTAGTGAACGTATAAACGCCGCCATAATTTGTTTCGCGCTGTTGTTTGCCGGGGCTAATGTTAAGGTCAAAGCCCGTCTTGATCGTGTGCAAGCCATGTGTCCACGTTACATTGTCGAGGATTTGGTTGCGGGTCGCATTATAAATATAAGTGCCGTTCTTACTGCCGCCAAGCGTACCCAAATCGCTGATTGAAATTTCAGCCAGTGTACTGTTTGGGGTCTGTGTGCGATTATCGTAAACGTGCTGCCACCGCACATCGTTCAGCAAATTTGATGAAAATACTGTCGTCAGCGCAGCCTTCAATCCCTGACTCTCACGATCAAGAATTGTGTTGTTGGTCGAAGCCGCATTCGTTTGTCCACTAACACCGCCAAAGTTGAGGCCATATTGCGCCGCATAGGTGTATTGCACATTTAACGTATTCGTCGGGTTCAGCACAAAATCAAGTCGTCCGAACGCAACCAACGGATTATTTTTCTGATTGAAAGCTCCCTGCTGACTGAGAATATCCTGCGGAATTGTTACGTTGCCAGTCGGCGTATCGAATTTTACCGTGTAAGGAATATTGACTTTATTCTTTTCAACGGCGGCGAAGAAAAACAATTTGTCGCGGCGAATGGGGCCACCGACTGATCCGCCAAATTGATTTTGAGCGTTGGCACTGCTGTCATTACCAAACGCATCCGGCGAAGTCATTTTCCCATTGCGATTCGCATACAATCCTTCGCCATGAAACTTATTCGTGCCGGATTTAGTCACAACATTTACATAGCCTGAATTGGTGCGCCCTACTTGCGCTGAAGCTCCATCACGCACAACTTGGAATTCGCGCACGGCAACCTGTGGAAAGAAATAGGCTGATTCGTTTGCGCCGCCGCCTCTTTGTCCGCCTTGCACGGGATCGTTAAAATCTACGCCATCGAGCGAAATATTTGAATTGATCGAACGCTGCCCATTTACCGAAATACCAAAGCGGTTTTGCTCCTGCATCACATTGGGTGACAACTGAATAAATTCAGTAAAGTTGCGGCCACGAATAGGAAGATGTTCAATCGCCCGCTGACTAATTGCCACACTATTATTTGTGTCCCCGGCATTGACGATTTCGGCGTTTTCTATGACGTTTATCTGTTCAGTAATTGCCGCCACCTGCAAGCCAATATTGACGGCTTTGGTGCTGCCTACAATCAATTGCACTTTGTCGCGTTTGGTCGTCGCAAAGCCGGTCGCGCTGACTTCGATGTCATAGCTGCCAATCGGCATCACACTGGCCATAAATCTGCCGTGTTCATTGGCTGTCAGGGTTCGCACATAACCAGTTTCCGGGTTGCGAATCGTAATTTTTGCCCCTGGCACAGCTTGCGCCATGGCATCAGTGATGGCGCCTTCCAGGGCGGCGCTGCCTGCATCGGATTGGGCTATTGCGCTGAATAATAAGACACAAAGCAAAAAGAATGTGAGGCCGATTCGGATACAAAGCTGACGAGAGAAAGTGAACATGCAAATCTCCTTAAGTGACTTGAATAGGTTTTAGCTTGATACGACGTGACTGCAAGAAAGATAAAAATTAGCAAATTCACCTTAAGGCCATCTTAGCCAAAGTCTAAATCCAGGTTAAATCATCAGGGGTCTTCGCTGCGGTGAAGAAATATGGCTGGTCGCTGACGATAGAATGCGTAATCGTGAATGGAGCGATAGCAACTTCGCCTTGATATTATTTTTCATAGACTTAAGTTGGACTTTATTTGCCTCTAACATTCTTCCGGTACACTCTTCCCGTCCTTTCAATAATAGGAAATGTAGCTTTTGACGGAGTGTGTTCGGAGACTTAACGAACTTTGGCTGATTGTCTTAGCCACTCATCGTTTGAGGTGTTGGAAACCGCAAGGGAGAGCGTGGGTGGAGGGGCAGCTTTCAATTGCTGAGTCAGAACATTGAAGCTTGGGGGAGTGACGATGTTATGGCCAGGCAAGGCAAGTCGTTAAGGCCGGACGCACTCTATTATTCAAAACCTGTTTCCAAAAGGACAGGGCATAGTCCCGGGGATTGTGCTGCTATAACACTGAGCGTGCAGGCGAAGCGGGGGATCATTCGCCTGCACCTTTTTACTACCGAAAAAAATAAAATTTATGCGTCGCTATGCTTTTGGCTCGTTAAGCTTCTGTATGTTCTTATTACTGACTGTCATCATCTGGAGTTTGCTACCACATCCACATTAGAGCAACGGCAATTCAACTTGACTTCATCTGCTCCTGCGGCACGATCTGTAAGTAATATCCCACGCCAATCATGGGAATAATGTCAATCCCGTATGAGGCGAGTTTGCGTCGCAGGTTGGTGATGTGAACTCGCAATGCGTTATCTTTAAATTCTTCTTCCCGCCACACGTGCCGCCACAGTTCCTGATGTGGGACAGGGCGACCATTGGCACGTAACAGACAGGCGAAGATCAGGAACTCTTTGCGCGAGATTGAATAAATTGGCGCACCGCGACAGGCTAAGTAGAAATAATCAAATTCCACCCGCAAATATCCATCATCATAAACGTTTGTTTCAGTTTCGTTACTTACCAGCATATCCGCACATTCAAAAACAGGCTGGCGAACGATAGATTTGTTCGCCAGCCTGGTAGTTTTTCCAGATGATAGTTTCCACCGAGGTAAAAATTAGAAATTTACTCGTAAGGCAAATTGTAACTGGCGATTGGTTCCCAGGCCAACTGATCGCGCAATCGTACTGTTAACGATTCCGAATGTTCCCGCCGCCGCCGCCGTATATGCCTGCCTTGGTTGTAGTTGGTTCGTCCCTGTTCCTAACACATTGGCCAATGTGGCAGGTGGGTTGATAAAGTTGGTCGTATTGAAGAGGTTGAAGATTTCCGTGCGGAATTCAACATTCGCTTTTTCTGTAATGGCGAACTTCTTCGCTACAATCAAATCCTGCTGGAAGAAATTTACGCCGTGTAATTGATTACGAACCAGATTTCCCCACGTCCCAGGTTTGGGTGTAGCGAAGGCCGCCGGATTCAAAATTGTGCGATCCTGATTGAGGAAGGGATTCACTCCGGCAATCAAATCAGGCCGACGGACGTTGCGTGAATTGCCGCCACCGGGCGTATTAATCACTGCGGTGCGACCAACTGCGGCTGAACCGTAGACTAAACCTGCGGCATCCACGTACACCACATCAGGACGGGTGATACGAACATCAATCGGCAAGCCGCTGCGACCATTGAGAATGCTGCCAATCTCCCAGCCACCAATTAACGATTTACTCAGACCAGTTAGTTTGTTGCCAAACGGTAAAGCATAAATCGCACTGACATTGTACGTGTGACGAACATCGAAATTGTTATAACCATTGTCATAATCAAAATCCGCCGTCTTGCGGGCGATGTTGCCTGCCGTTAACGCTTCGTTGGAACCGGCAGTGTTGCCGTAGCTGCGTCCCAGCGTGTATTGCGCATTCAACGTTACACCTGAATTGAACCGACGGGCTAACGTCAGCATCATTGCGTTGTAACTGTCGTGGCCGCCGCTGCGTTTGTAATCCACTTCGGCGAACGGGTTTTGCACGGTTGGGTTTGTTCCCGCAGCACCTGGCGTGACGATTGAAAATTCACGAATCACGAGGGCGGCATTCGCGGGATTGACGTTGGTCAGCACTTGCGTAATTTGATTGGAGACACTGCGCAGGAAAAGATTACGTCCCTGGCTGCCAACATAAGCTGCTGTTAACGCCAGCTTGAAAGGTAATTCCTGTTGCACGGAAGCCGTGTAAGAAAAGATGCGTTCGGGAACATTGTAATTAGCGCGGTCATACGCACGAGGTTGATAGTTGCGATTGTTTGGCGTCGAATTGAAGCTCGCCACAATCGCCGCAATGTTCGCCGGAAACGCATTGGTTACATTACTCAGCGTTGAGCTGACGCGGTCGGATTCAATCGGTTGAATCTGATCTTCTGTTTGACCAGGGCCATAGTTGATGCCGAAACCACCGCGAATTACCGTTTTACCTTTGGCAAAATCTGGTGCCCACGATAATGCCAGGCGCGGCGCAAAATTAGTTTTGTTAGCTTTGAAAACAACTGTATCGGACGGCAGGATCACGCCTTTATCAATATCAAAGACTACCTGACGGTTTTTATCCTCACGCAAGGGCGAGTAATATTCATAGCGCAAGCCATAATTTAAAGTCAGATTTGGTTTGATCTTCCATTCATCCTGCGCATAGGCGATGTAATATTCCTGTTTCGCATAACGATTGCCCGTCACGCCATTATTGAAAGGACTGGCAGCGCTTAAGTCACCGCTGTATTGCACGGTTGCCGCTGTATTCGCTAGAAAACTGTTCAGATTGGAAT
>JANMKB010000058.1:0-2368 GCA_031371805.1 Blastocatellia bacterium
GCTCGACGCCAGTTGGCGCAATCAAAAATATTCCTACCTGTCAATTATGGCAGCGTATAATGCCGTGATTGTCGAATCTGATCCGCAACAAAATCGCCAGTCGCCCATCACCACTTCCATCGAAAAACTGAACGAGAAAAACTGGCTGCGGCAATGGCTGGAATTACGGCGCGGGAACAGGGTTTACGAAGTCAGTACACCGCTCAATGTCAACGGTCAACCATTTGGACGGTTTGTGGTGGGATTTCCCGCGCCGGCAATTTATCAGGAGGTCGCGCCCAATTTACGTCTGACCATGATCGTGGCCATGGTGGTGGCGCTGCTGGCTATTTTGCTGGCGGTGTTGGCCGCGAATCTGGTGTTGTTACCATTGCGCGAATTTTTTGGCATCATCGAACAACTCGAAGTTGAGAGCGCCGCGTTGAGCCGAAATGAAAAAGAGCCAGCCGATTTGCAAAGCGCGGCGCAACGCTTGCGAGAATTAGGAAAACGGTTTGCCGGCAATCGTAACGAGGTCGAAGCGATGCGCGACCAGATGCGCCAGGTCATCGGTAATTTGCCGGATCGGTTGTTGCTGCTGGATCGTGAACAACGCGTGATGATGGCGAGTCCGGAGGCCGAGCGGTTATTGCTGAATGGAGCTTCGCAATCTTTGCGCGGAGAAATTCTGAGCGAAGTTTTAGACAAGACTCATCCACTGTTGCTGTTAACTGCGCGGGCGTTTCAGGCTGGTCAACCACGCGAAGAAACCCTGACGTTGCTCACGCCGGAAAGTCATGCGCAAAAGCTGCTGGCCTCAGTTCAGGTTTTTGAGGAGAACGGAGAACTGGCGGGAGCGTTGCTGACCCTGCGCGATTTTGAATCGCTGAAGCGTCTGGAAACACAGCTTGATTACGCGACCCGGATTGCCGCGCTCAGCCGCATCACCTCCGGCGTCGCGCACGAAGTCAAAAATCCCCTGCACGCGATGGTGCTCCACCTGGAATTATTGCGCGCCAAACTTGAGGCCGGACGCGATCCCGGCACGCACGTAGAGGTTTTGACTTCCGAGGTCAATCGCCTGAATCGCGTCGTTCAAACCTTTCTCGATTTTACGCGGCCTGTCCAAATGCAAACACGCAAATATGATGCGAATGAAGTATTGCGCGAAGTGATGCTGCTTGCGCCCATTAATCCTGACAGTAAAATCAAGGTCGTGACCAATTACACCAGCGATCTACTCCTGATTGAAACTGACCTTGATATGCTCAAGCAGGCTTTGCTCAACATCGTCATCAATGCTTGTCAGGCAATGCCAGAAGGTGGAAAATTGACGCTCACAACCGCACGCCTCAACAACCATCAGGTAGAAATGATAATCAGTGACGAAGGCGAAGGGATTCCCGCCGAGATGCGCGAACAGATTTTTAATTTGTATTTTACGACCAAAGAAAAAGGCAGCGGCATCGGCCTGGCCCAGGCCTTTCGCGCGATCCAAATGCACGGTGGCAATATCGAGGTGGAATCAACCGTCGGGCAGGGAACGAGTTTTAAAATTACGCTGCCAGTCGCCTGAAACCAACAAGCGCTTATTCATTGTCAATCACCCCTTACCCATTGTCAGGCAGAAAAAACAGCAGTTGCCTGGCAATGGATAATGAGCAATAGCCAATTATTTTGCCGGCGTGATCGTCACATTTTTGAACATCACTTTCGTGTGATCGCCCTGCAACATAATCGGCCCAGCCTCGCCTTCGTTGCTGTCAAGCGCTCCGCCTGTAATGCCGGGAATTTCCTCGTTTTCAATAATCGTCTGCCCATTCAAAACAACCGTCACGCGCCGCCCAATCAACGTAATATCAAAGGTCTGCCACTCGCCTGGTTTTTTTGAAGCATTCGCATTTGGCTTGAGAAAACCATACACGCTGCCCATGCGCAATGGATCAGCCGCCTGTCCGTAAGCGTCATTGATCTGGACTTCGTGCCGCCCGCGCAAATAAATTCCGCTGTTGCCGGTCGGCACATTATTGAATTCAACGTGCAATTTAAAGTCAGTGAATTTCTGGTCACTGATGATGTCTGCGCACGGAGTTTTATTCGTCAGCGCTCCGTTTTCAACCGACCAGCAATTGGGATGCGCATTGGTGCGCGGCTTCCATCCGGTCAGGTCTTTGCCATTGAAAAGTTGAATTGCTTTGCCCCAGACAGGTTTCGTTGTGCGACGCATTTCAGGAGCTTTGACCGCTGTCCAGGTCACCGTCTTACCCGTTTCATCCTGCGCCGTCCCTGCTAATTTGTCGCCATTGAGCTTGCCCGTAAAGACCAGCACATCCGGCATTCTTTCATACTGCTTCGGAATCTGAATCGTGAGTTGCCCGTCTTTATATTC
>JANMKB010000070.1:0-3023 GCA_031371805.1 Blastocatellia bacterium
CACCGGCAACCGGCCTAACAATGGATCACCAGCGAGCCACCTTACTTTTGCTGATTTTCTGTCTTGACAATGGGGTACACCTTATAGATTAGAGAAAACAGAGGATGAGGAGCTTTTTAACAATTTAGTGCCAAAGTCAAAATAGGTCTAATTGCAACAGACCGTTAGGAAGGATGAGAATTGATTTGTAATCTAAAACCTAATGAGGTAGAAACCCACAGTTCCACTAGCCAATCGGTTATGATTCGTGATCTTTTTCCGAATGAAACGTACGGGAAAATCTTATATAAAGACGAGCATTTAATCCGGCAGATTTACGATGCAGTTAGTGCAGCAGCAAATATTGATGCTGCACTAACAGAAAAATTAGTAGATATAGCCTCAAATAGTAAATATCGGTAATTTATTAACCTTGATCTTACCTTTAGCGGGGAGCCAATTTACGATTACCTCATATTAGTTTTATCCAGGCTGGTTAAATACAAGCTTTTAGGGAAATAGTTGCTTATCAATCAAGTCTTTGATTTGTTATACTCAAAAGTCATTCGTTAAAGTCGCAAGTATCTTAAATTGATGCCCGTTACACCGTTCGCCGCATTTCAGCACTCGATAATTTTGCCCTAACCGTTCACATTCCCGCACAAATTCTTCCGGCGTTTCCGTATTGAATGTGAACATTTCGTAGTGCATTGGGATGACGATTTTCGCTCCGATGTCGTGGGCAAATTGTGCAGCTTCGCGTCCCCAGAAATTTCCTGTGACGCGGCGTTCGGGGAGGCGTCCATTGATCGGCATCAGCGCAATATCAATCGTTCTGCCACCAGTGTAGCGCAATAAATTTTTGACCATTCCATTGTAGGGAATCGCATCGCCGGAATGGAAAATTGTCCAATCATCAAACGTGATCAAATAGCCGAGGCAGCGAAAATTTCCGTTCTCGTCGCGCTCTAATTCTTCGTGCGCCGCCGCTAGTCCTGTGAATGTGAAGCCTTTGGCTGTGACTGAAGTTCCGTCATTGACTCCTATCATCCAACGCGGATCGCACTGCAAACGATCCGCAACAAAGGCGCGATTCGCTTCAGGAATGACCATTGCTAAAGCAAGGTTCGTCTTCATCAAAGGCCACAGTGTTTCGTGATCCAGATGATCAGTGTGATTGTGCGACGAAGTGACGACATCAATAAAATCAAGCTGCGCCGGATTAATCGGGCACTCCGTCATTCGCGTATGCGGATTATCCGTATTCGAATATTTTTTGGTGAGCGATTCCGAAAGGTAAGGATCAGTTAATAAATGTTTGCCGCGCCACTGAATTAAAAATCCTGATTGCCCCAGCCACCACAAATGCAATTCGTCAGGATTGCCCTCAGCGTTTTTGATGTCGGCGAGCAAAGCTTCATTTTTCAATACAGGTTGGATTAGCTGGGCTTTTTCGTTCATCAGTGAATGAAGTGAAACACAAAAGGCAGGAAATGAATCCTGCCTTTTATAATCTTTGGTGGACCTGAGGAGGGTCGAACTCCTGACCTCTGCATTGCGAACGCAGCGCTCTGCCAAACTGAGCTACAGGCCCAAACTTGCGGGGCAATCTTAGCCTGCACCCGCAAACTCTGTCAAGTTGCGCTTCCGGCAAATTGACAGTCGCGCAAGCGGCATAGTAACTTGCGAGGCTTGACCGAAGAAATTATTAACAATCCGGCTCCTGCGCTCAACCACTCTGCCCGCCTGAAACCGCGCGGCGCGGTTCGCACTTACCTCGAATTCGTGATCGCGTGGATGATTTTTAAAGGCAGCGGAATGTTACCGCGCCGCTTCGCACTGGCGGCGGGGATGGCGGTTGGCTCGCTGGCACGGTTGGTAGTCCCGCGTTTGCGTCGTCACGCCGCAGTCAATTTGCAATTAGCTTTTCCTGAACTCGACGTGCAGGCCAGAGAAAAAATTGAGCGTGGCGTGTTTTGTAATTTAGGACGCCTGCTGGGCGAAACGACACAATTTCCCAAACTTAATCGCGACAATATCGAATCAGTAGTCGTGTACGAAGGTCTCGAAAATTACCTCAAGGCCAAAGCCCGGGGGCGCGGCGTGATTTTACTGACAGGGCATATTGGCGCGTGGGAATTATCAGTTTTTGCGCATTCGATTTATGGACATCCGATGTCATTTTTGGCGCGGCGGGTGGACAATCCCCTTGTCGAAAAATTAGCCGAGGACAATCGCACTCGCTTCGGCAATCACAGCATTGATAAAAAAGGATCGTTGCGCGAAGTCCTGAAAACTTTAAAGTCCGGTGGCGTCGTCGGCATCCTCGCCGATTTGAATGCGACGCGCGAAGAAGGCGTCTTTGTTGACTTTTTTGGGGTTCCGGCCTGCACGACAGCGGGAGTGGCAACGCTGGCAATGCGGACAGGCGCAATTGTTTTGCCCGGCTACATCACTTGGGATGAAGCGGCGAAAATTCATCGTCTGTGCTTTGAACCGGCGCTGGAAACGATCAATACAGGCAACCAAAAAGAAGACGTGATAACAAACACGGCGTACTATACAAAAGTTCTGGAAAACGTGATTCGCCGCTATCCCGATCAATGGTTGTGGATTCATCGCAGGTGGCGGACAAGATCGGCAGGCGAGCAGGAGATTTATTAACATGAAGCCCCTGAAAATCGGCATCACAGGCGTGCGCGGCATTGTCGGCGAAACTCTGACGCCGGAACTCATTGTCGAGTTTGCGCAGGCCTTCGGGACATATCTTGATGCAGGGCGAATTGTGGTTGGTCGTGATCCGCGCCCGTCAGGCTTGATGGTACTCTCGGCGGTGCAGGCCGGATTGCTGGCGGCGGGTTGCGAAGTAATTGATTTAGGCATTTGCCCGACTCCCAGCCTGCAATTAGCAGTCAAACATTATGACGCGCAGGGCGGAATTTCGATCACGGCTGGTCACAATCCTGCCAACTGGAACGCGTTGAAATTTGTGCGCCGCGATGGTTTATATTTGAACGCTACGCAGGCGGAAGAACTGCTTGATA
>JANMKB010000054.1:0-4291 GCA_031371805.1 Blastocatellia bacterium
GGGAATAGGCCAGCCCCTGCACCAGATCAGGATCGTTGGGCAGGATGGTGACTGAGTTTTGATGGCTTAAGCGCCAGTAATAGCGCCACTCAAAGCCGCGCAAATCTTCCTGTCCCGCTTGCGGTAAATATTGTGTCAGTAATTCCAGCACGGAAGCTGCATCGCCTGCTTCCCAGGCCTGACTCACAAGATTCATTTCTGCGGCGTAACGCAAGCGCCGATTGGTTTCCTCCAGCCTGACCGCACGATCCCGCTGGCTGCGGGACTGATATGTCAGCCACAGACTGGAGAGTGCGAGCAACCCAATCATCCAGATCACGGTGGCACGGAACCAACCACGCCGATAAGCGCGGCGTTGCCGCCGCAACTCTGCATCAGGCAGATTGGCAGTGATCCAGCGTTGATCGAAAACATGTTCATAGATGCGGTTGCGCACACAGAGCGCTCCCTTCGGTTGCGCTTTGGCAATGCCCGCCAGCCGCAGACCACTGACCAGCGGATTTGTTTCCTCATCCACGACCTGTTTGCCCTGCCGGATTTGCTGGTACAGATCAAGCAACGCGCCGGGGTCAGCTTCGCTGTGCAACAATCTTTCCCGGACAAAAGTTAAATTCGCATCACGTTCAAGCGCCCGATGCGAAAGAAATAATTCCGCACAGGCGCGGTCAACATTGAGGGCGGAAATGGTGTCAGGTGTGCTGGCGAGATGGAGACATAATTTCTGCGTCAAATAGGGATGACCGCCAGTCCAATCAAGAACGCGGCTGAGCGCCTGCCGTCTGCCAGCGGGATTTTGTGATAAGCCCTGAGCCAGCACTTCCGCCTCCGCTTCAGTAAAATCTGTCAGCTCAATCCGGCGGCCAATATTGAAAGGCGTTGTGCGCGTTTCACGAATTAAATCAGCGGGAGCGGCGACACCCAGTAAACAAAACGTGAGCTTTTCCAGCTCCTCGTCATCGGTTCTGCCGTTGTAAAAATTACGAATCCCGGCAAAGAATTCATCAGTTGAAAAGGGCAGGTTATGGACGGCATCAATTTCATCCACAAAAATAATTACCCGGTCGAAATAATGCGGTAACACAATGTCACGAATCGCCCGCATCCAGGCTTGCAGGGGACTGAGCATCGTGCGCTGTGCCCAGAAATCTATGAGTTCATCTTCAAGCTGTAGTTGTGCTCCGATCTGGCTGAGCAGTCCGCCATACCATTGCTCAATGGTGAGGTTAAAGCCAATCGCCGTCAGGTCAAGAATTGCGACGCCAAAACCAGCCTCACGCAGGCGTGCGGCGGTATGAACCATTAATGAAGATTTGCCCATTTGTCGGGAGGTCAGCACGTGGCAATAATCGCCGTTGATGAGTCCCTGAAATAAATCTTCGTCCGCCTGACGACGCACATAACAGGCGGCATCGCGGCGCAGCGTGCCACCCGTGACATAAAAATTTGCTTCAAGGCCGAGTCCTGAGAAGTTCATCTCATTTTAAGATTATTGGCGCTTCCACTCAGCGCCAGCCGGTTTGGGCTTGCAGTTTCCACCATTGTGAAAAACAATCGGTATCTGAGCAAACCAAACAATATGGTAAAAGATATAGCTGACAAATTTGCAAATCCCTGGCAAACAATTTCTACGCGCATTGTTTATGAAAATCAATGGATTCGCGTCCGTGAAGATAACGTCGTCCGTCCCGACGGTGAGCCAGGAATTTATGGCGTCGTAGAATATCATCCGTGTGTTGGAGTGTTGCCGATTGATGCCGAGGGCAACGTGTATCTGGTCGGGCAACATCGCTATCCTCTGAATTGTTATTCCTGGGAAATTCCTGAAGGCGCGTGCAATTTGAATGAAGCTCCAGCGCTGGCAGCGCGGCGTGAATTGAAAGAGGAATTAGGTTTGAAAGCGGGCAAGCTTGAAAAACTTGTTTCTTCGCATTTATCGAATTCGGTAAGTACTGAAGAAGCGCATATTTTTCTGGCGACGGAACTGACGCAGCACGAAGCAGAGCCGGAAGCGACTGAACAATTGGAACGCCGAATTGTGAGTTTTGCGACGGCACTGGAAATGGTTCGCACCGGAGAAATTACTGATTCGATGAGTCAGCTTGCGATTTTGCATTACGCGACACTACGAAGATAAATTTATGGGAGATGAGACAGCAACCGAAATCGTTCTGGATGACCCGGAGCCACGCTGGCCCGCCTTCGCCGCTGTATTGGCGGTGGGCGGATTACACACGGCGCTACCATCATATTTGATCTTTGGCCCGCGCTGGTTATTCTTTGCGCTGGTGGTGGTGTTATTAATTCCCACCGTGGTTTTTTATCATCGGGGACATCATCAGTTGAATAAAATATTTGGTTTTATCGTTATTAGCGTCATTACCGCCGGGCTGATTCTATCTGTAATTTTTCTGATCAAAGTTTTACCTGAACATCGTGAAACGCCCCGCGATTTGCTGATTTCTGCGGCTGCTTTGTGGGCCACCAATGTTTTAGTCTTTGCGCTCTGGTATTGGAAACTGGATGCCGGTGGCCCGCACGGTCGAGATCAGCGCCCTGGTCATCCTGACGGCGCAATTCTCTTTCCACAAATGACGCTGGATGATGATCAGTCCCAAAGCTGGACGCCAAATTTTGTGGATTATTTATTTTTGTCATTCAATACCAGCACTGCTTTTTCGCCGACGGATGCACCTGTTCTTGGGCGTTGGGTGAAGTTGTTAATGATGGTGCAATCAATTATTTCGCTGACAGTTGTTGCGCTGCTTGCCGGACGCGCAGTCAATATCCTCTAATGCACCGCAAACGGGAAAGTTTGCGTCTGTGGTGAGAACGGCACATTGTCAGCAGTAAACGTCACCTGACACAAGCGCAAACAGGAAAGTTTGCGCTACTTTGGAACACGTCGGCAACCTGGAAAGTTTGCCCAACCTTTTTCAGGAGAAAATATGAAAAATCTTATGCTCCCAATCGCTTTCATACTGGTGCTAAATGCGCTCTGTTATGCGCAAAGTCTGCCCTATCCAAACACCAAAAAAATTGACCACACGGACAATTATCACGGCACGACTATTGCCGATCCCTATCGCTGGCTCGAAGACGATAATTCAAAAGAGACTGCGGCGTGGGTTGAGGCGCAAAATAAAGTCACGTTCGCTTATTTGAATACGATTCCGTATCGCGCAAAAATCAAGGCGCGGTTAGAACAGCTTTTTAACTATCCAAAAATCTCTGCTCCGTTTCGGCGTGGCGAAAATTATTACTTCAACAAAAATGACGGACTGCAAAATCAGAGTGTTTGGTTTATGCAAAAGGGTTTGACGGGTGCGCCCGAATTGTTGATTGATCCAGACAAATTTGCGGCGGATGGCACTTCGCGGCTGTCAGCTTTTTCCTTATCCAAAGATGGAAAATATCTGGCGTATGGAATTTCGCGCGGCGGCTCTGACTGGAATGAATTCCATGTCATGGAAATCGCCGGACGCAAAACCTTGCCGGACACTTTGACCTGGGTGAAAGTTTCCGGCATCGCGTGGCAGGGCAATGGGTTTTATTACAGCCGCTACCCCGCGCCGGAAAAAGGGCACGAGCTTTCGACCAAAAATGAAAATCATCAGGTCTGGTTTCACAAGGTCGGAACCGAGCAGGCGCAGGACGAATTAGTGTACGAAGACAAAGCCAATCCGCAACGCTTTCATCAGGTGAGTACCAGCGAGGATGAGAAATTTTCCTTCCTGAATATCTCAGATCGTGGCAAAGGTAAAAAAGGAAATTCGCTTTTTTATCGTGCTGTCGGGACGAAGGAATTCAAGCCCATCGTCGCTGAAGTTGGCGATGAGAATTTCGGTATCGTCGACAACATCGGCGAAAAATTCTTACTTGAGACCAATAAAAACGCGGCGAATGGTAAAGTTGTACTGTTCGATCCGAAAGCAAATAGTTGGAGAGATGTGCTGCCTGAGAAACCTGAACCGTTGCAAGGCGCAAGTTCCGCCGGCGGAAAATTATTTGTTTCGTATTTGAAAGATGTGACGACGCGCAGCTACGTCTACGACCTGAACGGCAAGCTGGAAAACGAAGTCAAATTTCCCGGTGTCGGAACTGCTGGCGGCTTCGGCGGCAACATGGATGACAGGTTTGTTTTTTACAGCTATACGTCCATGAATTATCCGCCTACGACTTTTCGTTACGACATTGCGACGAAAAAATCTTCAGTCTTTCGCACGATTGAAATTGCCGGATTCAAGGCGGATGATTACGAAACAAAACAGGTTTTTTATCCGAGCAAAGACGG
>JANMKB010000112.1:0-7003 GCA_031371805.1 Blastocatellia bacterium
ATTTTCGCCAGCGCCAATTCCAGAAATACCCATTCCGGCACATTCGTTGCCCAGACCGCAACGTGTTCGCCCTTTTGCACGCCGAGCGCCATCAATCCTTTGGCCAATTGATTCACCTTGTCCCGATACTCCCGATAATTCAGCCGAAGGTTGATCCCAAATTCCGGGTAGTTATAAACGAGCGCCTCTTTGTCCGGTATTTCCGCCGCGCGCTGATCCAGCATATCGCCGACCGTGAGTTCAATTAAATTCGTGCCGAAATCTTCGGCTTCCCAATGTGCAAGATTGTCTTTGATCGCCATAAAGTCTCCTGAAAAGAAAGCAACTGGTTTTGTGTTGCGTGATTATTGTGCGAATCAGAGCGTAAGTGAAGTTGAATGTGGGTGAGTTTGTTGCTGTGACTCTTTTGCGATTGTCACAAGACTTTCAGGTAAAAGAACCGTGTCGCCCTTTGCCCTCAGCGAATCGTCTTGCGCCTTCGCGTGAACCCGCTTGCAACGAATCCAGCCCGCGCCGAAATTCATTCGCCATCGCAGCGGCAAAATCCAAATCAAATTGCTCGTACGCCGACATCCGATCATTGCGCATGCACACTTGCGGAAAGCCAGCGATGTCGCGCGCGAGTTGTTCTGCCGCTTGTCGTGCCATACCATTCGACACGACGCGATTGACCAAGCCCATTTGCAAGGCTTCTGCCGCACCCACAGGCCGCCCCGTCAAAATCAAATCCAGCGCGTGACTTAACCCAATCAAGCGCGGCAACCGCACCGTCCCGCCATCAATCAACGGCACGCCCCAACGCCGACAAAACACACCCAGCACCGCGTCCTCTTCGGCCACACGCAAGTCACACCACAACGCCAACTCCAACCCGCCCGCCACCGCATAGCCGGAAATCGCGGCGATGACAGGTTTCGACAGTACCATCCGCGAAGGCCCCATCGGCGCATCGCCTTCAACCTCAACGCGATTGCCTTGCCCGGCGGCCACAGCCTTTAAATCCGCACCCGCGCAAAACGTGCCATGCGCGCCGTACAGCACGCCGACCAATGCCGAATTGTCAGCATCAAATTCTCGAAACGCCTCTACCAACGCTTCCGCCGTCGCGCGATCAACAGCATTGCGCACGTTGGGGCGATTCAAAATGATAGTCGTGATAGGGCCGGATTTTTCGATTGAGATTGTCATAATCAATCTTGCACAAAAGTAGACCTGGTCGCGCAATGCGTATGCAACAGGCTTACTATTGCTTTTGGATTCGATGATATTCCTAAGCTTCGTCGCCCCATAACACACCATATGCTTCGCGCTATTTCTTTAGCAAATCCGTCCAGTCCAGAATCACGCTGACCGGCGTCGCCTCGCCCACCTGCGTCCCAATCAGGAAGCGCTGTCCGTCCGCCGTCACATCGTATTCGATCGCCGGTGGAATGATCCCGGTGAGCAGGCGCGTTTTGAACAACGACTTGGGCGTCTCAAATGTCCCAACGTTGATCTTCACCGCCATCATTTGTCCGTCAGTGGCGACGTAAAACAGTTCCTGCCCGTCGCGTCGGAAGCGGGGATGGCTGCCGCCGCTGGTCGAAATGCGCTTCTTATCACTGCCCAGCTTGCCCTCGGCAGTGAATGGCTGCACGTAAACTTCATAGCTGCCCGATTCATCCGAGACGTAGGCCAGCCAATGCTCGTCCGGTGAGAGTTGCGCGTGGCGTACGTCAAAGGCGGCGTTGAGGAGTTGATAGGGTGGGGGGCCAACCGGAAGCGGTAGCACCCAGACCTCCTGACGCGTCCTGTCGCCTATCGGACTGTAGAGGATGAAGCGCCCATCCTGTGACCAGTCGGTGGGAGTGTTGGCGTCTTTCAGCAACAACTCTTCAGCCCCTACGCCGCTCGCGGCTTTTTGGTAAAGGTCAGGCGGGCCATTTCTAAATGCCCGAAAGACGACACGGCTGCCATCCGGCGACCAGATCGGATATTCATCAGCGCGGGGATGAGAGGTCAGCCGAGTGGGAAGGTTACGCTCGAGGTCAATCACCCAGATGTCGCTATTCGTAAGCTGCGGATCACGACGCTGGATGACGACTCGCTTTCCATCTGGCGCGAGTCTCGGAGCCTGCCCTGCCGTCACCTTCATCGCCGCGCCGACGGTGCCAGCCTGTTTCCCCGCGCGATCAAACCAGACAAGCTGATATTCACGCTGCCGGTTTCCCTGCCAGATCAGCACGCCATTGTCAGAGACGGAAAGGGGAACGCCGAAGACGTTGGCGGTGTTCGTGGGCTGGGTGAGCAGCAACGCCTCGCCCTTCAGTTCCAGACGGTCGGCGTCGAAGGCTTGCGCCACCAGCGCTCCATCCCGCACAAAGAGCAGCCAGCCGGGCAGCGCATAGACGGCGGGCGCGGCATTGGTGAGCACTTGCTTCACTTCTTTGGAATCGAGCGAGCCGGCAAGGACCTTCTGCTCGCTCGCAAGTCCAACCAACCGGTAGAGAAAGTGACGGCCATCCGGCAGAAAGCGCGGATACAGGTGGAATCCTTCCCCGTGCGCCGGACCAGGAATGGTCACTTGCCTGGCTTCACCACCTGTCGCCGGAATTTGGAACAAGCCTTCCTTTTCACTTGGCGAAAAGAGGGTTACGTCGGCACGGCTCCAACTCCCGCCATTAAATCTGCTAGCGTCGCAAAGCGTTTGCGGACGCCCGCCCGCCAGATCAATCCGCTTCAGCTTTCCGTGTGCGCCGAAGCCGATTGAGCGGCTATCAGGCGACCAGAAGGGGTGTTGCGCGTCTTCTGTGTCGGGCAACGCTTGCGCTTCCGTTGCCCCAATCGGGCGTACCCAGAGCTGGCGTTTGCCGTCCGCCGACCGGCCCGTAAAGGCCAGCTTTTGTCCATCCGGCGAGACGATCACGTAATCATCCAGCCCATTGTCGAACGCCAAGCCTTCCGGCGGGACAAAGGCCAGCCGCACGGCGTGGGGGTTAGAAGGGATCCGATTGAAATAGGCTGCACTTATTGCCAGCCCCAACATACACGCCGTAATCATCCAGATGCGGGTACGCCAACCACTGCCTGTGTACGCAGGCAGACTGTCTGCTGCGGCGAGCGAGTTGCTCGCACTCCCTGCGGAAGGTGCTGACAACGCCTCCAGCGCAAAGCCCAGATCGCAGGCCGATTGAAAGCGCACCTCCGGTTTCTTTTCCAGACAATGCCGCACAATCTTTTCCAACTGCGGCGTGACCTTGGCATTCAATTCGCTGAGCTCTAGCGGCTCTTCATTCGCAATCGCGGACATCGTTTCCGGCAGCGACTGCTTTTGAAATGCGCGTTGCCCCGCGAGCATTTCAAACAGGATCAAGCCGAAACTGAAAATATCTGACCGATGATCCAAATTCTGTCCGCGTACTTGTTCGGGCGACATATATGCGACAGTTCCCATCACCGTGCCAGGATTCGTCATCTGTTTTTGCGTCGCTATCTCAGAACCTGCTGATTCATTTCTGAGCGGACGCAATTTCGCCAAGCCAAAATCGAGAATCTTAACGCGACCGTCTTTGGTCACAAATAAATTCTCTGGCTTGAGGTCACGATGGACAATGCCTTTTTCGTGTGCGGCGGCTAAGCCGTGGGCGATTTGTTGCGCGTATTCTGTGGCTTTCCGCACAGGCAACGCGCCTTGTTGCAACTGCGCACGCAACTCTTCGCCTTCCAGCAATTCCATTACCAGATATGGATTGCCTTCGTATGAGCCGAAATCATAAATCGTCAGAATGTTCGGGTGATTGAGCGCGGAAGTGGCTCTGGCTTCCAACTCGAAGCGATGCAGGCGGTCAACATCGTGCGCAAAGTCGGCAGGTAAAACTTTGATGGCTACATCCCGATTTAAGCGCGTGTCTTTGGCGCGATAGACTTCGCCCATGCCGCCTGCGCCAAGCGGGGCGAGGATTTCGTAGTGATCAAATTTTGTGTTGGGGGCAAGGGGCATAAAACCTGGGAAAATCAAAAGGCTTCACTAGAAATCAAAAGGCAAAAGGCAAATATCAAAAGTCAAAAGTCGGCACTTTTTTTCTTTTGATTTTGTCTTGAGAAAACGGTGTAACCTTCTTCTTCCCCCTTTTGCCTTTTGATATTTGCCTTTTGATTTTGGCACTACACCTTCTCAAACTGCTTCGATCTCGACGAACGTTCAATCGCATCCAGGACTTTGTTATTGCGCACGCCGTCTTCAAAATTCGGCGTGGGGACTTTGCCGGTATGAATGGCGTTCAGCAAATCAAAGACCGTATGCGTAAATGTATGTTCGTAGCCGATGATGTGTCCCGGCGGCCACCAGCCAGCCATAAAGGGATGTTTCGCATCTGTAACCTGAATCGTTTTGAAACCGCTGTTCGGGCCTTCTTCTTTGTAAATTTCGAGTTCATTCAATCTTTCCAGATTGAAAACAATGCTGCCCTTGCTGCCGTTGATCTCGAAGCGATTGTAATTTTTACGACCCAGCGCAAACCGTGAGCCTTCAATCGTCCCAATCGCGCCATTCCTGAATTTGACCATTGAGAGCGCGGCATCGTCTACATCAACTTTGCCCATTTTCTTCGGATTTTCAGGCAGCGGACGTTCGTTGATGAAAGTCTTGAGCAAGCCGGAAACTTCGGTAATTTCGCCGACCAGATAACGCGCCAGGTCTATGGAGTGCGAAGCGATGTCGCCGAGTGCGCCCGAACCGGCGACAGATTTTTGCAAGCGCCAGACACGCGGAAATTGCGGATCAACAATCCAATCCTGAAGATACGTGCCGCGATAATGATAAATCTCACCGATGTCTCCGGCATCAATCATCTGCTTCGCCAAAGTCACTGCCGGAATACGGCGATAGTTATGACAAAGCATGTGAATCACTTTATTTTTCCTCACAGCTTTGAGGACTTCTTCCGCTTCGGCGACAGTGTTGGATAAGGGTTTTTCGCAGAAGACGACTTTTTTGGCATTGGCGGCGGCGATGGCCTGTGGCGTATGGACATCGCCGGGCGAGCAGATGTCAATGACATCAATGTCTTTGCGCTCCATTAATTTGCGCCAGTCGGTTTCGGTTTCTTCCCAGCCCAGATGGTCAGCCGCTTTTTTGACAGCACTTTCGTTGCGACCGCAAATGACTTTCATCACCGGTTCGACCGGGACATCAAAGAACCGCGAGACCTGACGCCACGCGTTGCTGTGGGCGCGTCCCATAAACTGATAACCAATCATGGCAACGTTAATTTTTTTCTTCATAACGATAGACAGAACCTTTCGGATGGTGGTTGGACAAAAATAAAATAATCCGCCGGATGCCTTCGGTGAATGGCGCGGGTGGGATTATCTTTTATTGAATGCAAAATCTTGACAAGCCTTATTACGTTAATTACTGTCCCAAAGTCCAGCAAGACTGTCAATTATTCTCAATTGTTTTCTGTAATCAAAACACATGCGACCCATAAAAACTCTCATTGACCAGACTTCGGAAGTTTACCAAACAAATTTCGCCGCAAATCTGGCGAGTGTTGCGCGGCTCAAACTGGAGCTTGCCAAAGCTACGCTCGGCGGCGGTGAGCAATACAATCAGCGCCATTTGCAACGCGGCAAGCTGTTACCACGCGAACGTATCGAAATGCTGCTGGACGAAGGCTCATATTTTTTAGAAGTCGCGCCGCTCGCTGGCTATGGCATGAAAGACGAATTTGTCGGCGCAGGCGTAGTCGGCGGTGTCGGCCTGATTTCCGGCAGGCAATGTTTGATTATTGCGAATGAGGCAACAGTCAAGGGCGGCGCAACCAGCGAAATCGGTGTCCGAAAAAATGCGCGGCTGGCAGAAATTGCGGCGGTCAATCATCTGCCGTCAATTTCGCTGGTTGAATCCGCCGGAGCAGATTTGCCGATTCAGCACAAAATCTTTGTTCCTGGCGGCGCGGGCTTCAAGGAAATCACACGCCGCTCAAAAAACCGGATTCCTTCAATCTCAGTCGTGTTCGGCAATTCGACGGCTGGGGGTGCATATATTCCGGGCATGTCGGATTACGTCGTGATGGTGAAAAAACAGGCGCAGGTTTTTTTAGGCGGGCCGCCACTTGTGAAAATGGCGACCGGCGAAATCGTAGACGAAGAAAGTCTGGGCGGCGCAGAAATGCACGCCAAAATTTCCGGCCTGGCAGATTATCTGGCTGAAAATGAATTAGACAGTTTGCGCATCGCCCGCGAAATCGTGGCGCATCTGGAAAATAAACCACAACCGCAGCGCAGTCCCATCGAAGCGCCACTTTATCCGGCAGATGAATTACTGGGACTTGCTTCGGCAGATGTGCGCGTGCCGTTTGAAGTCCGCGAAATTATCGCGCGGCTTGTTGATGGTTCAAAATTTGAGGAATTCAAGGCGCAATATGGCACGACTCTGGTAACCGGGTTTGCGCATCTGCAGGGCTTTCCGATTGGGATACTCGGCAACAACGGCGTGCTGATTTCTGAAGCTGCCAACAAAGGCGCTCAATTTATTCAGCTTTGCAACCAGCAAAATATCCCGCTGCTGTTTTTGCAAAATATTACCGGCTTTATGGTTGGTCGCAGCTACGAAGAAAAAGGCATCATTCGCAACGGCGCCAAACTTATCAACGCGGTCTCGAATTCAACTGTACCGGCGATTACGGTCATGATTGGGAGCAGCTACGGGGCAGGGAATTACGCGATGTGTGGGCGCGCCTATGATCCGCGCTTTGTGTTTACGTGGCCGAATCATCGGATTGCGGTGATGGGCGGACAGCAATTAGCTGGCGTGATGGAAATCGTCAAACGCGAAGGCGCAATTAAAAAAGGCATTGAAGCCAGCGAAGCCGAAATTGGGATGATGAAAAAAATGCTGGAAGACCAGATCAACGTTGAAAGCGATCCGTATTTCGCTACAGCGCGATTATGGGATGATGGCATTATTGATCCCCGCGAGACGCGCACGATTTTAGCCATTGCCTTAATGACTGCGCATCAA
>JANMKB010000119.1:0-6787 GCA_031371805.1 Blastocatellia bacterium
TCAATTTTAACCGCCATTGATAACGGCACGACAATTCAAGTGCAGTCCAACAACGGACTATCAGTAAATATCGCTAAAACTGGAACGGCTTTGGTTAACTCGATGTCATTTCCAGGTAGCAGCGAAAGATTATCAACAAGCAGTAAACCATATTTACAGCTTGAAAATAAAACACGTACCGTGGTGACAGGTGGCATATATGAGTCATTTCCCAGCGGCATGAATATTGCAGTTGATAACCCACAAGTATTTACGGCGGCGCAACAAGTCAAATTTGAGTGACAGTCAACGATCTCATCACTTAGCTGGTCCCCTGATGCAATTGCTCCAAATCGCCGATTCGTTATTGGCACCAACCATCCACCAGATATAGCCCCATATTCTTCGGCGATTTCAACAAAAAGGCAATTTATTGTTAATAGAGGAACACCGAGTGAAACAGTGATTATTGCGGATTACTCAGTGATTGGAAGCAGTGGTAACGGGGAAATTTACCTCCCTGTTTTAGTTTCTCCAAACTTAAATAATATCCATGTAGGCGACCCTATTGAAGACTATGATGCAATTCTTATTAGAAACTTAACGATACAATCAATTTCAGGAAAAATATTAAATTTTCCCACCCCTTTTAACAAAACAAGGGTGCCAGGGGATCAAATTGATCCCGTTACGGGCATAACTACTAAGGCAGTTAAGTTTCAAGCACAAGCGACAGATACCATTATCCTTCCGCAGCGTAAAAACAATCGCCGTGTAGTGGTTAGGCAGTCCGGCTATTTCGTTGATAATGGAATTAGGTATTTGGATAATGTAGAAGCAAAAGTGTATTACTATTTTTACGCCAACTCCCCTGTCGTTAGGATTAGAGTCTGGTTTGCCAACCGAACTGATAACACGGCGATTGAGCCTTCACAGCAAGACATTGTTTCTATGAAATTTGTTGTGCCAACCGCTGCTAACACAGGCACTGGCACGCAGAGCGTGCTTACCTTTGCTGAAGCAAAATCCAACTACCTTTTAGGTCTCACAAATCCTTTCAGTGTACAAAACCTAAATAGTGCAATGATTCAAGCGGGCGATCTGAAGCTGGTCGTGCCTGAATTCGCTGCTAAGTTTCCAAAGAGACTAGTCGGAGACGCCTCCGGGTTAACTTTTGAAATTCTCCCCAATACCGGATCAGTACATTCGCTGTATAAATCGCATGCAAACGCAGATGATTTATACCTTGATGTTAATGCCGATCAGTACATGCCCCTCACCACTGACGCGCAGGTGAATCTTGATCCTGCCTATGTCATTGCGACAAAAGCTATCAGGCCAATGCTTCCTTCCAAGCGTTCATATACTTCCACACAATTCACCAATGTTGGAAGCGTCACGGCGGCTGAAATGGCAGAAGCTGCGAACAGATGGCAAAAGATGATGGACGTGAGTTTTGATGAATCAGCTCTTACATTACCAGTTGACGGTACTACTAACGGAACATCTGGAATCGGCACACCTGGCTATGTCAATGCCCTACAATACAGAGTGATTGATAATAGTGGTAATACACACTCAGATTTAGGCTGGCAAATTTACGGAAACATTGGTTGGGCCGATGGTTATAGCTACAACCATTACGACCTGGGGTTTCACTCGTTAGTTGGATTTCTTAGGACAAATAACCCAAATGGTTTTCGCTTAGGAAATGAAACATCTCGTTATATGGCAACTTACGGAATGTTTCAGTCGAAAAATACTGCAAGTAGTGTTTACAATCAATATGTAATTAACCATCATGAAACTTCTTTATTGAGTACACGTGCAATCGCTAAACCTAGCCATACTTGGAGCGAGGGATTGTGGCTGCAATGGGCTTTAACAGGAGACGATATTGTTTACGACGCATGCCTTGCACACAGAGATGCTGCCATGCAATATCCACAAAACTATGACTTCCTTACCACTAATGAAGGGCGTGTGGTTGGTTGGACAATTTTGGAGGCTGTAACTGCTTATAGATACTTAGGTGACTCTGCGCTTCTTGCTAAAGCGGGGTCATATCTAGATTGGGTGATAGCTAAAGAGCAGTCTCAAGCTGGTGGAGGGACAGGAGTATATGTTGAACCGCCCTACGATACGTGGGTGGAGCACTATACTCAGCCCTTTGTTTGGGCAGGTTATATGATGGTGGGTGTCATTGAATATTTTGACGAAATAAATACTCAAACTGCAAATTATCAATCCACAAAAGATTTTATTATTCGTGTCGGAAAATGGATAAGAACAGGGAACGCAAACCTTACTACCCCAGGCGCGGCGGCAGTATTACAAAACGGCACGACATCTGCTGGCCTATATACTCCGCTTGGCTAACCTTTTTGGTGGAATAGAAGCGGAAGCGCCATTATCGAATCCATCAACTATGTTGATCCAAATACTGGTCAGCGCTCTGGAATTGACACAGAACAACCGAGTGTTATGGTTGGAACACTTCTTGTCGCAGCCCGGCTGAGCAATGATCCTGACTTGAAGGCGCTGGGTTATCAATTGTTCAGAGACTGTGCTTTTTATAAAGACAGGTATTATTTTGATCCGATAACCTCCTCATTTAGACATGGGATTTCCTTTAAATCACCACAATTTCAAGGAACAGGTGTAAAATCATACGGAGTTACGGCTTTCGGTGGTCTCCATGCTTTGGCTGAGATAGAAAGTATTGTACCTTGATTGTAAGTTTACAGGTTGCCTGCGTTCCAAACCTAAATACAATAGCAATTGTTTAAAAAATAAAACCGTGCATATAGATTGGGTAATATTTAGCTGATCTATATGCACGGTTTATTTTCAGGAGAGAGCTTTTGTAACGTGAGTTTGTTTTAAGAACCCAACCCATCAATCAGCAATAATGACAAGCGCGCCATTAATAATTGCCCGGCGTTGTCTACGCTCCAGTCAATGGTGGGCAGGTCGTCACAGGTAATTGCCATGGCGATACGTCCGCGTTTGGTATACAAAATTCCGATGTCAGAACGGAGCGCATCCAACGCGCCGGGCTTCGTTGCGACTTCCGCTTCTTTCACCTTCCGTGCGATGCCGTCGTGATATTGCTGGCGTTTGAGAATGCCAATCATTTCTTTACCCACTTCCGGCGAAACGATTTCACCGCGTTCAATTTTTTCAAGTAGTTCCACCATTTCGTGCGGTGTGCTGACGCCAATCCCATAGCGGCTGGGGCTGCCATCGGGCTTTTTGTTCCAATCGGAATAAAATAATTTGCTTTCGCCGCCACCATTAATTTTGCGCAAACTGCGTGTGACCTTGAAGCCAAATAATTCCAGTTTATCGTTTACCGCGTCAGTTGTGATGTGATCCAGTACCAAATTTGTCGCGGTGTTATCGCTGAGCATAATCATCAAATGCACCGCATCGCGCAGCGTTAACCGCAAGCCATCACCAAATTCCGACAAAATTCCTGCGCCGCCAACCTTCTTTTCTTTGGTCAGCACAAGTTCATCGTTCCACTTAAACTGTCCTTCTGCGACGAAGGTAAACGTCGCTGCCATAATCGGTACTTTGATCGTACTGGCAGTGCGCACCCAATCGTTTTCGTTCACGCCATACGACGCACCTGTATCAAGATTTTTTGCAAATAACGCGACTTTGCCTTTGAAATTTTTGATTTCTTTGCGGACTTTTTTGTCGAGCGATTTAGTAACTTGCGCAGTTTGTGCTGAGGCTACCAGCGGCAGTAAAAATAGTAATAAAATCAGGGCACGAAATTGAGACGAAATTTTCATAAGCCGAATTTCTCCATCAATTTTAAGAGGACAGCTTCGACCTCTGTCTGAATGGTTGGATTGGCGTAACCGATCCACGAAATGTCGGCGGTTGTGTTCATCGGAAAATCAATTTTATTGCCGCGTCCGTTGGTGACGATGACACCCGCTTCCTGCGCAATTAACGCCGTGCATAAATCGTAAGGGTGACACGAATGACCTGTTGGCTTACCTTCGCGTTCGAGTTTTTCATAAAGCACTGATCGGATGTCCGCGATCATCCGATCATGTCCCATCATCAATTCATAAAGTTGCCCGCCCGTAGACAAATATTGATCGTTGAAAAGCGCCGTCTTGTTCGTCGCCAAATCGCCAAACAATTCCAGCGCGAGATTTTCTTCGATACTCGCCAGTACATCTTTACCAATCGGGAAAAAACTCGCCAGCATTGCAAACCCACCGCGAATGCTGGCTGCGCGGGAAGGTTTGGGACGAAAGCCCACGCGTGTGCCAGATTTTAAATCTACAGTTTCGCCAAACGCGCCTTGTCCGCGAATCGCCCAGAGCGTATCCGCTACGGCGGCGCGTGTCGTCGGCAATTCGACTTGCACAGCTAATTCAATGTCTGCCAACGTAGTCGCTTCGCCACGATTTTCTGCTACACCAATCAAAATCCACGCGCTGCGTTTGTTGTACATAATCGGGCGCGTACCATCAATCGGGTCAATAATGATGCGCAATTCACATTCGTCGAGCGGCTTGTCGGCAGGGAACGCGAGCGGTTGCTCGTCGTTGACGCCTTCGCAAACAAGCGCAAATGAAATCAGCGGCTCTAACTCTTCGCGCAGGGCAGGCAACAAGACTTCTTCAACCGAGCGATCAATTTCATAAATCGTGTCGGCGGCAGAATGAAACGCGACGGCGGATAAAGCTTCGGCGGATTGTTTGCGTAATTCGGCTAAAACATGTTCCTGAACACGTTCACCCACGCGAATCAGGCGGGATTGAATTTCGTGGTAATTTTTCATGCTGCCAGGTAATTTACCTGAGATCAGTTTACTGTCAACTCAGGGTGCTTGCGGATGAAGGACAGGTATGGTAAGTAATTACTTACTTACAAAAGCTTGAGAGAGAACTTATGCCGAAACCGTTACGAATTTTATTGGTCCTGCTGGTGCTGGGTGGGGTGGGGTATTTCGTTTGGAACAAATATTTCCGCGTCAAAATTGATCCCAACAAAATCGAAGTCGCCGGACGCATCGAAGGCGATGATTCGACGATTGCCTCCAAAGTTCCTGGACGCATCAAAGAAATCAAAGTCCGCGAAGGCGATAAAATTAAAGCTGGTGATGTGATTGCTTTGCTCGACGATGATCAGATTCGGGCGCGTGAACAACAGGCAAAATTTGCCGTCGAGCAGGCGCAGTCTCGTATGCAGCGTACGCAGCAACAGATCGCAATTTTCAACGAACAGATCAAAGGTAGTCAGCTTGGCGAGCAGCAGTCAAAAGTTGATGCCGAAGGTCGTGTGCGTCAGGCTGAGGCACAGGTCGCATCCGCCGAAGCTGCGCTCGCACAGGCTGAGGCTTCCTTCAAATTCGCCAAATGGGACGAAGAGAAATATGCCGAACTCAGAGAAACAGGCGATGTTCCTGAACGACAAATGCAGCAGGCGAAGACTACGGTTGCGGCGCAATCGGAAGTGGTCAGAGCCGCGAAAAAACAGGTTGAGGCGGCGCGTGGTGGCTTGAATGCAGCACAGGCAACGCTAAAAAATCCAGTCATTCGCGCTTCGCAAACTTCGACGATTCGTCAACAAATTCTTCAGGCAAATTCTGACATTGAAGGCGCACAGTCCGATGTCGCACGCGCCAAAGCGCAGCTTGAAGAAGCACAGGCCAATCGCAAAGATTTACAAATCATTGCGCCGTTCGATGGCACAGTCCAAACCCGCGCCGTTGAACCCGGCGAAGTGATTGGAGCGGGAACTGCGATTATCACATTGATTGATTTAGGTTCTTTGTATTTGCGCGGCTTCATCCCCGATTTGAAAATCGGAAATGTGAAGGTTGGTCAGAAAGCAAAAGTCTGGATTGATTCATCAGAGCCGGGAACAAAAAAGAGAATTGAATTGGAAGCTGAAGTCATTCGCATTGATCCGCAAGCTTCATTTACGCCTGAAAATACTTACTTTCGTGATGATCGTGTGAAGCAGGTTTTCGGTGTAAAACTCAAGCTGAAAGGCAACCTGAGCAGTGCGAAACCGGGAATGCCTGCGGACGGCGAAGTGATGGTCAATTAAGTTTCGAGTTTGAGTTTCGGGTTTCGAGGAGAAAGGGTTTCGCGTTTCGGGTTTCGAGGAATAAGTAATAACTATCTTCATTGAAATGAAAAATTCGAATATTAAAAAAGAAATGCAAAACCAAATCCTCGAAACGCGAAACGCGAAACGCGAAACTTTTGCAATCCAAATTCGTGACCTCAAAAAAAACTATGGCGCAGTCGAAGCCGTGAAAGGCATTAATCTCGACATCAATGCCGGAGAGATTTTCGGGTTGATTGGGCCGGATGGAGCGGGGAAAACTTCGACGTTTCAAATTCTCGGCGGCGTGATGAATGCCACGGCTGGAACTGCGGATATGTTTGGCGTCAATGCGCGTGATGCACGGCATTTTGTCGGCTATCTCACACAAGCCTTCAGTCTTTATCAAGACCTCAGCGTTAAGGAAAACATTGAATACATTGGCGAATTGCGGCTGGTTGATCGTGGACATATTCGGGAGCGTGGAAATCGTTATTTGAAACTTTTCGATATGGATCGTTTCACGGATCGTCTGGTGGGGCGTTTGAGCGGCGGGATGAAACAAAAACTTGCGCTGACTTGTGCGTTGATTGCGGAGCCAAAAATTTTGTTGCTGGACGAACCTACGACGGGAGTTGATCCTGTTTCCCGCCGCGAATTCTGGGACGCGCTGGCAAATCTGGCCGCCGAGGGGATGACGATAGTTGTCGCTACGCCGTATCTT
>JANMKB010000156.1:0-10138 GCA_031371805.1 Blastocatellia bacterium
AAAAAAGCGAGTCGCTCGCAATTAAATGCGGTACCATTTGCGCCGGAGTTGTGCGCGTTGCAAGGTAAGACCTCAATCCGATATTTTCAACAGGGGATCACATACAAGCGGGGACTTGTCAGGATGAAAGAAAACATCTTAGCATCCGTTGTTGCGCAATCAAGGGAAAAGTGAATTCAAGCCGGATATTTTATACGAAACTATCTGAGACGTTGAAGCGCAAACCCATCTGGCATACGATGAAATGCGTGGTCAATTGTAATTATGTGCTAACAACAAAATGACCACCGTATAAATTATGAAAACACGTTTATCTATTTGTCTGCTGCTAATTATCTGCCTTTCATTGCCGCGCCAGGTTAATGGCTGGGGCGATCACGGTCATGAAATTTCAGGCCTTGCTGCTGCCTTAAAAGTTCCCACGGAAATGCCTGCATTTTTTTTGCAGTCAGCGAGGCAACTTAGCTATCTTAATCCTGAGCCTGACCGCTGGCGTGAAAAGGCCGAATCCGATCTTGATCCCGCAATTAAATCTTTTTCCCCGGATCATTACATTGATATGGAATTTGTCCCGGAAAGCGCATTGACCGGTGCAACGGATCGTTATGCCTTTATCGAAGCGCTCATCAAGGCGGGCCGCAAACCAGCCGAAGCTGGCTTCGTACCGTATCGCATCATGGAATTATTCCAGAGCCTGCGGATTGAATTCAGGTTGTGGCGCAACACGACCGATGCAATGAAACGCGCAATGATCGAACAACGCATCATCAACGACGCCGGAATTCTGGGGCATTACGTCACCGATGCCGCCAATCCGCATCACACGACAATGCACCACAACGGCTGGGTCGGCGATAATCCAAAAGGGTACAGCACTGATAAAACGATTCATTATCGTTTTGAAACGGAGTACGTCAAATCACATTTGCAGGTGAATGATTTATTGCCGCTGATGGGGACAGCGCGAGTGCTGGTCAAACCACGCGAAGAACTGATTGCTTATTTGCAAACCTCGCGCTCACACCTCGAAGAGCTTTACGAACTGGAAAAGAAAGAGAACTTTGGCGAACAAACAAAATCGGCAGAGCACAAGAAATTTGTGGCGGCGCGGCTGGCTGCCGGAGCACAAATGCTGCGTGATTTCTGGTGGACGGCGTGGGTGACGAGCGAAGTGAAAACAACTGTGCCGTAAGCTATGAACCCGATGATTTTTTGGAGGTGGAGAGGGAGTAATCCGAACCTGGCATACATCATCATCCTGATCAGTAAATTACGGCACAAAATAAAAAAGCTGACCGAATCCCCAACGATTACACCCGTAGTGCGTGTACTCAAATCCGGTCAACCTTTACAAACGAAACTGCCCGTACCAGACTCCGCGCTATCCAGGTTAGAGCCTGATATGAGCAGCCTCGTTCGCTGCTCTGCCCAGCACTTTCACACCGACTTGTCCTGGAATTGTCACGGAGATTTTGAAAATTCGTTTCTGTGGTCATTCATTGAATTATTTTTTATGCGTATTGCCAAAATTATTAAATCAAACTCGCACGTGGATTATGCCGCCCGTGTGCTGGATTCTCTGGAAACGCCTGAGCCACCCAGCCCGACGGATTATTGTTTTGGACAATTTATTAAAGTTGTCACTGAACGCGGTGAAGCCGTCGGCGTAATTTATAATTCGTTGCTCATCAATCCTGAATACGGAAATTACGGCCCGCGCCTCTCGACGCCGCCGGAACTGAATTCAGTTTTCAGCCCGGATTATTTGCACGAGCAGGGAATTATGGTGGGGATTTTGTTGTTGGGCTGGAAGCTGGCGGACAGTTATCAGCACGGTTTTCCACGCGAAGTTTTGCCGATCAACGCAAATGTCGAAAACATGACGTCGGACGAAATTCGCAATTTTCATCACAATGCACAAGCTGCAATCGAAGTCCATTACTACGCCCATGTCACCACGCATGCCGGAAATTTCGCGTTCCCTTTGTTGTCAGAAATAGCAGATCAATTGGAGAAAGTAACGACCGAGAGTGAACGAGCGCGGTTGTCTGTGTTGCGGAAAACTTTGGCCTGGCAACAGACAATGGGGAAACTTCGGTAAGATAAAGTTCAGGGAAATATTTTTCCACGAAGCCACACGAAGCAGCACGAAGAAGAGCGAAAGGGCGACGGGGCGAAACGGCGCGAGAGCGACCTGCTCGCCCTTTCGCCCCGTCGCATTACTTTTTAGTTCATGGCCTTCCACTGACCATTTTGCCGAATGAAAAACTTTGGTTGTGTGAATTGAAATCCATCCTTGAAATCAGGATGTTTTTTGATGAAATAGTTGCGCGTTGTACTGTCCGAAGTCGCTACTTTCCAGTGCCCATTTTCCTTGAAGAGATATTGCTGCACGGAAATTTTACCTTCCTGTACCTGCTTTTCCTGTTTGCCTTCGCTGGCTTTCAGCGGGCGCGAAAGCTTGCCAAAAATCGTCGTATCAATCACCGCAAAATCGCCTTTTTGTTGCACACGCCCAATGTCCATCCTTTCGATCACGATGAAGCTGCTCAGGCGTTTCATGCTATTTGTCATTTGCTCGCGCGAAGTTTTTTGCTGTAATTCGCCAGGCAGATAATCGTAAAGCGCCGCATATTTTTGCGCTTTGAGCAACCCGAAAAATGATCGCACAGCAGCCTTGGAATCTTGGGCGGAAACTGGTAAGGCGCAAACAACCAAACACAACACGACAAAAAATATTTTACTAAATGAGGTCATCATAATTTTAACTACTGGTCGCATTTCCTTCCGGTTCGATGCCAAAGAGGCTGCGGATTTTGCGAAACATTCGTCGCAATGTGCGGAAAATTTTCGGGATCAGCCAAATGGCCAGGATCGTAGCCAGAATCGCTACGACCAGAATAATGACGGGATGAAAAGCCATCAGGCTCGCCGCGCCAAACGTCAAAATGTCTTCGCCGAGGCTCAGCGCAATATTGGATACAGGTTCAGGGCTGGTATTGGCGGCAAGGCGCGTTGTAGATTTCAGGCCGTGCGAACCCAGCGCAATGCTGCCGCCGACGAGCATCGCAATCGTTTTGACGGTCGGATCGAAATCAGCAAAAGCAGTCGCCGCTAAAATGGCTCCGGCAGGCACACGAATAAACGTATGAACAGCATCCCAGGCGGAATCCACCGCCGGGATTTTGTCCGCTACAAATTCGACCAGGTACATCGCGCCGGCCACGCCTAAAATCCACCAGTTCGAGAGAATGCTTAATTCGCCAGGCAATTTAACGAACGTATATTTTTGTAAAAGACCCAGCGTTACAACGGTTGCATACAGGTTAATGCCTGAGAGCCAGGCCGAACCCATCGCCATTCCAAGTGTAGATAACCAATCCATCCGCTCCTCCTGTTATTTGCTACTTTTATTGACTCCGTGATCTGGTAATATTGGCATTTGCCTTTTGTAAAGTTTTGATAAAAGCGGGAGATATTTTCCATTCTTCCGGCCTGCCTACCCATTGGATCGCGTTAACAAGAGAATCAATTTTTTCCTCAAGCTTATACAATTTATTACTTACTGCTCCGCAACCAAGGTAATGTCGAATTGTCTTTTTGCGTCGAGCCATAACAATCGTAATTGTTGCCGAATCCATATCTGAAATGTAATCGTCACAACCATCTTTTTTATTAATGTATTGATTGTGTAAATTGAAATAATCAGACTTTGTAAACATTTCTTGCAATTCAAGTAGTTGCTTTTTCTTGATCACAGTTTTTCTTTTGCCTAATTCTTTTACATCAAGATAGCCCTGATAATGAACCCAGCCGGTGTATAAAATCTCGACTTGGTAGGTAGGTCCGCCAAAGCCGCCGCCACTTCTTTTTAGAATGATTTTTACAAATCGAACAGGGCTTGAAAATGCCAGGCTTGGTACTATTAGAATTGTGGTAAGCAAAATAGCCTTAATCAATTTCATTTTATTCTTATCCAACCGAAATCGCTTTGCATCGAACTGTTAGCTTACGCACCGTCTTACGAATATCCTTTGTCCCGAAAAGCGAAGAGGTAAAGCCCTGCGCCCACGAAAGGGATAAATAAAATTAAAAACAGCAGGATAATTTTAGTTGTGATGTCACGCGAAGAATTCATCACATCTGAAATTGCAAAAATATCCAGCATCGCCGCGCAAATTAACCCTAAAGTACCAAGCATAATATTCCCCCTTTGGCGAGAGTTTGGATTGCTTTGTCTCTCACAGGTGAACTTACGAAAGCGCGCCTTGGATGGTTCAATCTTAATGATGGTGGTCAGTGGTCGGTGAGCGGTGGTCGGTTGCTGTTTGCTATCCACCAAGCCGTGTCTTAACCAGGCCGCTGACAACTTTGCCATCAACTGTTTGCCCGACCAGTTTTGCCATGACTGCTTTCATGACCAAGCCCATTTGTTGCGGAGAGTTCGCTCCCATTTCAGCAATTGTTTCCTCGACAATTTTTGCCAGCGCGGCTTCGTCAACGGCGGTAGGCAAATATTCCTCAATGACTTTCATCTCGGCGGCTTCTTTGTCCGCGAGTTCCTGTCGTCCGCCTTTGGTGAATTGCTCAATGCTGTCGCGGCGTTGTTTGAGCAGGGTTTGCAAAATCTTAATGGCTTCGGCTTCGTCCAGCGTCTGCCCCTTGTCTTTTTCCAGTTCTTTGTTTTTGAGCGCTGTTTTCATCATCCGCAACGTCGAGAGCCGATCTGCATCTTTGGCTTTCATGGCGGTAGTGATGTCCTGATTAATTTTTTCCAGTTGAGTCATATTTTTCCTGATAAATAATTTGTCTGTGAATTCTAAATACTTATCCAAAAACCAAAAAACAAAAGCCTCTACTCCATTAATTATTGCACAATCTGTAATTCATCAGGTACAGCTTCGCTAATTTTTTTACTGTCGAGCGAAGACCCGATGATCAGCACAGCAACCGGAGCCACATGCAACATCAATCTTGAGAGCGAGGTCAGCAGCCATTCTTCAATGGAAATTCGTTCTGTGGCGACGAAATAATAAATTCCCGTGTACGCGGCGACAGGCAAAATTACTGTGAACGTTAAAATTATTGCGCGTTGGCGCTGTGCACTGAACATCAGCAAAACGGCGCTGAGCGGAAAGGTCAGCCACAAAATTCCCCAATGATTCCAGTCAACAATTTCTTTTTTCAGCCAGCGCAAAATAACTGGTGTACGGTTGAGATTTGCTTTTAACGTTGCGAACGTTGGCGACAAATAATATTGCTCCACCGGAGTTTTGAAGACTTTGACAAAGATGCCCCAGCCCAGCAGTAACAAAAATCCAGGCGCCAGCGCGAGCAATGCTAAGCGCAAACGCGCCTGCCAGGAATTTTTTTGCGCCAGAATTTTTAGCAGTAACAAAGCCGCCAGAATTACGAAGAGGACGTTTCCTTCCTGTTTTGTCCAGGGCAACGCCAAACTCAAAACTGCAAATATGCGCAGGGACTCAGCGCCGTTGTCCTGCCAGTATTTGAGCAGATAAATTACTGCGCCGAGGTAATAAACCGCCACCGGGAAATCCGCATAACCCGCGCTCACGCTGCCATCGCCAAATAATACCAGCGGTACAAAACATAATATTAGCGGCGCGGCAACTTTTCGGCTGCCTTCGAAGGTTGCCAGCAAGCCGAGCGCGGCTAAAAAAAATAATGGAAAAAATAACTTGATCAGCCCCTGATGCGCTTGCCCGATCCAGCCATAAAACCAGGCTTCGGAAAGTGGTAGCAACAACGGATAACCGCGATGGGAAAACCACAGTGTTTTTTCCGTCAGGTACGAGAGCGGCAACGCGCCACCATTTTCAAATGCCAGTCGCGCTTTAATTTCCCAATGAAAAACTCCGTCCCAGCCTAAGCCGGTTCGTGCCGAAAACCACGTCAACCAGCCAAATGACAAAAGCAAAATTGTGAAGAGTAAAAAATCTTTGGGAGCTTGAGGAATAATGCCGGTGATTATGATGGGCAGACGTTTTGCCTGCACAAATCCCAGCCCGAAAATCATCAGACAAAAAAATGAAACGGCCACGCGCAAAGCCACACCTGACAATAACCAGCCGAGTAAAAACGAACTCAGTGAAATAAATATGCAGCCAAGCAGGAACGACAAACTGAAAAATTCCAGCACATCAATTTTTCTGGTCCGTGTGATCAGCAACAACAAAATTCCGCCGCCTGCCAATAACAGAAGGAGCAACGCTATTGCGGGCAAAACGAATTCCATGCAGTTTTCTCCGGGGCCTGGGTGACGATCATTTCAGGCAGGAAAGTTTTTTTCGTTGTCATCGTAGCAGGCGGGGAAGCGTGATAAAAAATCGCGCCTGAAGCCTGAAAATTATCCGGCGGCGGATCGCCCGGATACGCATCGCCACAGCCTGGATTATAAAGCGGCTGTGGCCAGCTCAAAGTATTTGCGATTAGCCGCAACGCCAAATGCCCTGGATTTTTAAGTGAGCCGAGAAACAAAATTCCATCTTTATGGGGAAGCTGTTTGATAGCCTGACGCAACGCTTCCGTCGGATGTGCGCTGGCTTTTAGCTGCGGCGAATCCTTGTACGTGCGCAGCGTCCCGCGCAAAATCGCATCATACGCGGCATCAGGTTGATTGATGCCCGTTTCATAACTTACATACTGGTACGGTTTTAATTCTGCATATCTCCAACCACCGAATCCAATGACGGTTGCGATCAGACCAAATCTGATGGCTGCCAGAAACTTGTTGTTCATGAATGACATTCAACAACACCCGGCTTGAAAACAAAAGCGAGATGAATAAAGATGCAACCTCTGTTACTAAAAACAATTTGCGTGACAAATAACGGAGAGAGTTAAGGGGAATCCATGCAAGACAAAATTTTCGGAACTGAAGACCCAAACATTTTTTCTGTCATAACAAAACAACCTGGTCCCACCGGGCAATTACCATTAACGCCATCAGATTTGCTCAACCGACCAAGCGGCGATTTATTTGGCTGGACACAGGATGTCGGGATGGGCTGGAATCCGGCGCAACTCGGACGACCTGAAATTTTAATGCTCAGCACACAGGGCGGAATCCGATTGCCGGATGGGACTCCGCTCGCGCTTGGTTATCACACGGGGCATTGGGAAGTGGGATTGCTGATGCAGGCGGCGGCGGAAGAATTGAAAAAATATGATTGTATTCCGTTCGCTGGTTATTGCACTGATCCGTGCGATGGACGTTCGCAGGGGACGACGGGAATGTTTGATAGCCTGCCCTACCGCAATGACGCGGCGATGGTGCTGGGGCGGTTGATTCGCTCGCTGCCGACGCGACAAGGAGTGCTGGGCGTAGCGACTTGTGACAAAGGGCTTCCGGCAATGATGATGGCTTTGGCAGGTGCACATAATTTGCCAACGGTGATCGTACCCGGCGGAGTCACTTTGCCCGCGAGCGATGGCGAAGACGCTGGCAAGGCGCAAACCATCGGCGCACGTTATGCGAATCAACAAATCACGTTGGAAGAGGCTTCCGAAATTGGTTGTCGTGCTTGTGGTTCGCCGGGTGGTGGATGTCAATTTTTAGGCACGGCGGCGACTTCACAAGTAATCGCGGAAGCGTTGGGAATGGCAGTTCCGCATAGTGCGCTTGCTCCGTCTGGGCAACCGATTTGGCTGGATATGGCGCGGCGCTCTGCGCAGGCGTTACTCAAACAAAAACAGCTTTCGTTGGAAACACGATTTATCGTCACGCCCGCTGCGATTCGTAATGCGATGGCGATCCATTCAGCCTTTGGTGGTTCGACAAATTTGCTGTTGCATATCCCCGCTGTTGCCTACGCCGCCGGACTCGAAATTCCTACTGTCGAAGAATGGATTGCCATCAATCGGAAAGTTCCGCGCCTGGTGGATTCGTTACCGAACGGCCCGCATCCGACTGTCCGCATATTTTTAGCCGGAGGCGTTCCTGAAGTGATGTTGCACCTGCGACGCTTGGGGATGATTGATGGCTCTGCGTTGACGGCTTATGGTGAACCGTTGGATAAAATGTTGGATGAATGGGAATCGTCAGACCGTCGTCGTATCTTGCGTGAACGCTTGCAGGAATCCGACGGCATTCATCCCGACGAAGTGATTATGAGTCCGACACAAGCGCGTCAGAAAGGCTTGACGAGTACGGTGACTTTCCTCAAAGGAAATCTCGCGCCCGAAGGTGCAGTTGTCAAAAGTACTGCCATTGCCAGTTCGATGATTGGCACGGATGGTGCGTATCGTTTGACGGGGCCAGCCAGAGTTTTCACCAGCGAACGCGCTACGATTGCGGCGATTAAAAGCAAAGGCGAAGACGCGATTAAAGCCGGCGAAATTATTTTACTGATTTGTCGCGGGCCTTTGGGAACGGGGATGGAAGAGGTTTATCAAATCACTTCGGCGTTGAAATATATGCCCTATGCAAATTCCGTTGCGCTCATTACTGACGCAAGATTTTCAGGTGTTTCGACTGGCCCGTGCATCGGACACGTCGGCCCGGAAGCGCTGGCCGGCGGCCCCATTGGGAAAATTCAGGACGGCGATTTGATTCGCGTAATTATTGATACGGTGAAGCTCGAAGGCTCGATAGATTTCGTCAAGCTCGAAGCTGATGGAACGCCTACGCCGAACGATGCTGAGCTGGCATCGCGTGGATTTCGTGATGACCTCGCGGCTGATCCTGAATTGCCTGCGGAAACGCGGTTATGGGCAGCGTTACAACACGCAAGCGGCGGCGCGTGGCGCGGTTCTGTTTATGATGTCGAGCGGATTTTGGAAGTGTTAGCGGCTGGTGAGAAGGCGTTAGGTAGCGCAGGCGGCTTGCCTGCGAACAGCGCGTGAAACGCCGCTGTTCTGTGTGCGGAGGAATTTGCTTGCAAAGATAACGATTTGCTTTGTGAGGTATGCGGCAACACTGCGCTCGCCGCGTTGCAGGCGAGCCGTCTGCGCTACATTGAGCGAAGCTTTTTCACAGTTATTTCATTGTCAATAACGCCGCCATCGTTTCAATTCCATCCCATAAATTCTGCAAACGAATATTTTCATTCGCGCTGTGTTGATTGTTGTCGTGATTCGCAATCGGAATGCCAATCGCAGGCGTTTTCAAAATGTCTGTGAAAATATAGAGCGGCACGCTGCCGCCGAGCGTAGGCATTTTTACAGTTGCTCCGCGTGCATTTTCTATCGCGCGAATCACCTGCCGCGAAATAGCTAAATCCATCGAAGTCCGCGCCGCGTTATAGCCGTCGCTCGCACGCGGGGTGATGATCTTGATGATTTTGGGATGTTTCAGGCGCGTAGCTTCGTCTGGTTCGGCTTCGACAATGTGCCAGCCTTGTTTGCGAATATGGGCGAGGACGCGTGCGACTGCAACTTTGTAATCAACGCCTTTGACGAGGCGAATATCAAGCGCGGCAGTTGCCGTCGAGGGAATGACATTTCGCGCGGTGGCTCCGACCGAACCGCTGGAAAGCCCGCGAATATTGAGCGACGGCAGCATCAGCATTTCTTTCAGCTTTTTGCCTTTGCCTTCCGTAAAGCCAATTTGCAATTCGCGTTTCAGGTCTTCATCGTTGTCGGTGGCTTCGGCTAAGGCGCGTTGTTCAGTCGGACTGAGGGGTTCGATTCCGTCATAATAATTTTCAATTAGTACACGTCCATCATCATCTTTCATCGAAGCCAGCAATCTCGCTAACATCATCGCCGGATTCGGTGCCCAGTTGCCGTAATGTCCGCTATGCAGTTCGCGGCGCGAGCCATACACTGTCATTTCCAACGTCGTCACACCGCGCGCGCCAAAGTAAATTTGCTGTTGCCGATTTTGATGCACGGGGCCGTCACAGACTAACCACACATCGCCTTTTGCTGCGTCAGGAAATTGCGCGATGATCTTTTCAAGATGTGGTGAGCCGGCTTCTTCTTCGCCTTCAAAGAAAAATTTAATATTGCTGGTGAGTGCGATTTTATTGGCTTTGAGCGCATCCAGTGCTGTCACCAGCGAAATAATTGGCGCTTTGTCATCACCCGAAGCGCGTGCATACAAACGCCATTCGGGATCGAATTTTTCGCCTTTAGTTGGGAACGGAATGTCTTTGCCATTCGCTTCTAACGAAGC
>JANMKB010000055.1:0-2414 GCA_031371805.1 Blastocatellia bacterium
CAGTATTCTTCAGTGTTCCAATGTAGCGACCAATCCGTGCGGAATAAAACTGCCTGATTTTTCACGCTGATTTTGTGAATCGCTTCGATGCCGATGGAGCGCAACCCTACGGCGTGAATGACTACGCCATCCAATTCCGCCAGCGATTCCAGCGGTAATTCTGATAAGTCTTTACCATCCGCAAACCGATGAAATGGACTGTCGAGATACGTTCCGGTATTGCCGACCAGTTCGATTTTGCCGATTTGAAATTCAGTGCCTGCGGCATAATTCTGCCGTGATTGTTCACGACTCCAGTAATCACAAATAAGCGGCGCGGGTAAGCCTTGATATGTCACGAGACCGTGTTCAATCGTGTGACTGAGATCAAGCAAATATTTTTGGGTAGTCATAATTTTTCCTCCTTGAAAAGGTAGCGCAAACTTGCCAGTTTGCGGTTGTGTAAGGCAACGTTTCACGCTGACAGTGTGTCGTCATCGCCACAGACGCAAACTGGCAAAGTTTGCGCTACCTGCTGATTCCTGCCTGCGAAAAATTCCGCACTCCGGCTGGGGAATATTACACAGCGAATGGTAATATTTCGTCCACAGCGGCAAATAATCTTATCAATGCCGGACTTTCTCCCGGTTTTATTTTTGGCAGGGTACTTGCCTTCCAAAGTAAGGATAACAATAAATCGCCTGCACCTGATTTTAAAAGTGGCGTAATTTCTAAAAAAATAATCATGGCAAAAGAAAAAATATTGATCGTAGATGATGAACGAATGGTGCGCTGGACGCTGAACGAAGCGCTTAAAGGATGGGGCTTTGAACCAGTTGAAGCGGGAACCGTTTTGGGCGCAGTAGCAGGCTTTGAAGCTGAGTGTCCCGCCGCCGTTTTGCTCGACATTAACCTGCCAGATGGTTCCGGGCTGGATGTCCTGAAAGAAATCAAACGGCTGCAACCACAGGCTGTCGTCATAATGATTACGGCGAATGTGATGGTTGAAGATACGCTCGCGGCTTTACGCGGCGGCGCGTATGATTTCATCGGCAAACCCATCAACCTGAATGAGCTGCAAGTCACGATTCGTAATGGCATTGAAGCCGTAAAATTGCGCAAAGAAGTTAGTCAAATGCGCCGCGAGCGCACGCGGCAATTCAGCTTTGAGCAAATTATTGGTCAGTCGGCGACGATGACGAAAATGTTGACCCTTGCGCGGAAAGTCGCCGAAAGCGAAGCCTCATCCGTTTTATTACAAGGCGAAAGCGGCACGGGCAAAGACCTCGTAGCGAAATCTATTCATTACAGTTCGCGTCGGGCGGAGGCTCCGTTCGTTGCGATCAATTGCGCGGCAATCCCGTCAACATTGATTGAAAGCGAATTATTTGGTTATGAGAAAGGCGCGTTCACCGACGCCAAAGCGCGCAAGGAAGGATTGTTTGAGCAGGCGGAAGGCGGCACAGTTTTTCTGGACGAAATCGGCGAACTGGAACTTGGGTTACAGGCAAAATTGTTGCGTGTGCTGGAAGAAGGTGCCTTTCGCAGAGTTGGCGGACTCCGTGATATTCCGCTTGATGTGCGCGTCATTGCCGCCTCTAATCGTGACCTCAAAACGGAAAGCGAGGCGGGGAATTTTCGGCTTGATCTTTATTATCGGCTCTCTGTAATCCAGATTGATATTCCAGCTTTGCGCGAACGTCAGGCTGATATTTTGCTGTTAAGCGAGCATTATCTCCAGCAGTTCAATCAAAAATTACGCAAACAAGTGCGCGGGCTATCACCCGAAGTCGCAGACATCTTCTGTCATTATTCGTGGCCGGGTAACGTGCGTGAATTACGCAATGTGATTGAGCGCGTGATGATTCTGGAAGATACCGATGAAATCACTCCTGAGTGGCTGCCGCGAGGGATTATGCCGCACGAAAAAGGCGCAGTGGAGCCAGCACTGGAAATGGCACAAAGTAGCAACGAAGTAGTTGCGCTTCCACTCCCCCTGTCGCCCACTCTCCCCGTCACTCCGTCGCCGTTGTTCTTTACCCTGCCACCAGCAGGGGTCGCGCTTGAAGCGGTGGAATTGTCGCTGGTCGAACAGGCAATCAAGCGCAGTAGCGGCAATCAAACGCGCGCGGCAGAGTTGCTGGGAATTTCCCGCGATCAATTGCGCTACCGTTTGAAAAAATTGGAAGGCGTAGCAACAGCAGCGGTGGCAGAAGCAACGTCATGAAAGAAAAAATTTCACTCCCTATTTTAAAGCACCCTGAAGCCCTTTTGCCTCCTTCATGTGAGGCTTTATTAGCGGCGCTTGAAGATGGTGTTTGCGTGCAAACCCCTGATTCCCTGATCGTCCGTGCAAACCAGGCCTTACTGAAATGATGGGCTTAAAGCTAGCGCAAATCATCGGTCACACCTGTGCTGAAGTTTTCGCCTGTGCC
>JANMKB010000221.1:0-3533 GCA_031371805.1 Blastocatellia bacterium
TGCCCAGAAAGCAAAAAACAAGTAAAACCATTCGCTCGCGCCAGATGTCTTTGCACTACTTGGGCGAGAGCGGTTTCTCCGCGTGCTTCAGAGCAATCGAAATAATAGGCGGCGGAAGCAGGTGAATTGGGGTCACAAGCGGTATAAATATTTTTTAGAATGTCTGTCATAGTAGAAATCTAATTCTATCATACCCTGTTTTCAGCATTGAAGCTGCCCACTCATCGGATGCTCAAACGTGTCTGAGTCTTCTTCGCCGCGTGGACTGAGGCAGGCGAAATCTTTCTCGATGATGATTTTTAGTTGCTGCTGTTCGGCTTCGATGCCGACATCGCTGCTCACAGCCCAGGCAGTTGCAATCTCCTGAGGAATATTTATCTGCAAACAGTTGTCGCTGAATTGCGCTTCTACTGTTTCGTTGCTGCCAGATTGTAAGCTGTACACAAATGCAGAAGTTGGGCTGAATTCGGTGATTTCTCGAACCTCTCGCCCTTCGCTAATTTCTGCAACCTCCGTGCGAGTGAGTCTTAACCTGATCGTATTTCCTTTAATTCTAAGTTTCATAATGTTCTGTCACGTTGATGCGTTCCGTGCCGCAGTAAATATTAAATCTGTCGTCCCGCACAAAGCCAAGCAAAGTCATCCCGAAATTATTTGCCAGCTCAACCGCCAGGCTCGAAGGTGCGCCAACCGCAGCTAAAATCGGGATGCCGCCCATCAACGCTTTTTGCACCAACTCGAAACTTGCGCGACCGCTGACCAGCAACAATCTCTCATGCAAGGGAGTTTTACCCGCCTGGAATTGCGCACCGATGAGTTTGTCCACTGCGTTGTGTCGGCCTACATCTTCCCGCAGTTCCTGCAATTCTCCGTTGTCAGCAAATAAAGCTGCCGCATGCAAACCACCCGTCGAATCAAACACGGATTGGGCGGCACGTAATTTTTCCGGGAGGCCGTGAATGATCGTCGCATCGAACATCACCGTATTTTTCGGCATCGTGGGGCAGGCATTCATCTGCAAAGCCTCAATGGAAGTTTTGCCACATACGCCACAACTGGAACTCGTATAAAAGTGCCGCTGCAACCGTTCAAGGTCAACCTTTACGCCTGCTGCTAATTCGACTTTGACGACATTATTTTGTGTGCCGCAATGCTTGATGGCTGAAAATTGAGCGAGGTGATGAATGATGCCTTCGGTAAAAAGAAAGCCCAGCGCAAGGTCGAAATCATGACCCGGAGTACGCATCGTGATGGAGATGCTTTGTTGCGTGCCAGCAAATCCAAGCCGGATTTCCAGCGGTTCCTCAATGGCGAGTGAGTCTGGCTGTGCGGCTGAAAATTCGGCCCCTGCAACTTTACCAACTGAAACTGCGGCGATGCTTTGATTCATCTTTGGACAACTTAAAATGTAGCGCGAACTTTCCAGTTTGCGGTCGTGTGAGGCAACGGTTCATGCTTGCGATGTGCCGTGATCGCCACGACGCAAACTGGAAAGTTTGCGCTACAGCAACGTCTCACTTAACCAAAATTTTCACCGTGTTCGCAGGCTTGCCGTCAACCGCCAGGACTAAATCCACGTTGCCGGACAATCCCTGTGGAACCTGTACGTTAAGTTGGTCTACGCCCGTGAAAAATCCGTGGGCGCCGGAATACAGCACGGGAACCTGCTTGCCGCCGATGGTAACTTTCATCGTGTCAAACGCAGCCTTGCGGAAGCCTGTGCCGTAAAGCTCAAGATAATGTCCAACTCCAACCGGATTCGAGGAGCCATCGGGATTGCCGACAGGATAACGAATCACTCCGTCAGGCGTTCCATTCGCGGCAGGTGCGCCTTTGCCATCGCTGCTGGAACTAAATAACGCAGGTGTCGCCATGGCAATTTGTAACTCGCTGCGCGTGATAGCTCCGTCAGCGGCAGTCACTTCAATTGTGGCAGTGCCGGGTTGCGTGCTTTGCGGCAGCAGAAAATTGATTTGATATTTCGAAGCATAAAAAAGCTGCGCCGCAATGCCGTTGACTTTCACAGTTGAACCAGCCAGCGTGGTCGGCAAAGGCAGGCTTGGCGCAGGCTCATCCCTCGTCGCCAGATTCGTTCCGAAAATTGCTGCGATGGCTTCCGGCGCGACAGGTTCATTAGGGATATAACTGGCGGCAGAAACTGTGCCGCCACTAAACGCAGTGCCAGGTCGCGTGAAATTTAATGTTGCGGTGCGCGAACCATCAGGATTGATGATTGCCACAGGAACTGATTTGCCAGGCGCGACGAAAACTTTCCACAACTCACTTGAAGCAAGCTCTGTCGCGCTTTTCTCACTTGTGTCACGCAAACGTCGTCCATTAATTTCGATGTCTGCGCCGGGCAATAAACTTGCTCCGCGCACAACCAGGTTGCCGCTTTGATCTACACTGACTTCATCAAGTCGGGGAGTTGAGGCACTAAGATTTTCCGCATCAAGGGTGAAGCCAATAAAGGCCAGACACATTTCATCAGTCGTTGCTTCGCCCCATCTTACAGTCTTCGGTGGACTGTTGGGATTATTGGGATTGCCTGCTGAGTTATCAAAATATGTGGTGAGGCTAAGTTTTCCTCCCGTTGGAAGCGCAACAGCATCCTGATAAGTATAAGTTCCCTGCCAGCGAAAATCCCAGTCGCCAATATTGACCAGGCAATCCGGCGTGGTTTTGCCCGGCGTCGTCATTTCGACTTTGATTTCGCGTCCCAATAAATGCATGTGCGGCGTCATCGAAATAATATGCGCCGCCAGCGGCGTCGTGAAGGAGGCCGTGACTTTGTAATGATTATCCCCGGCAGGCAGCACAAAGGATTGATTAACCAGCGGCAAATATTGCAGGTTCTTTGTCACCGGAGTTTTGGAAAAATAGATGCCAATCTGGGTGCGGTCGGTTTCGGCATTGGGGCTGCCCACGCCGCACGTAGCCGTTTGACAGGGGTGATAATGCACCTGGAAAACGACGCGGGAGTTTTTCGGCAATTTAAGTCCGACACCTTCGGGATTAAAGAACGGACGCGCACCCGGTGCCCAGCCGCCCAGCATGCCATAATTGGTGTAGCCAGGGCCGCCAAATGAGGTATAGCCAACGCCGGGGTCTTTGTCGTCCAGCGCTTTCGAGGCGCCATCAGGATCGGTATAAGCGATGACGTGATGCACAAGTTTTTTATTCCCGGCACGCACGTCAATCGCGCTGATAAAACGGTCGCCGCGTAAAGCCGTTGGCACAGTAAAGCAGCGATACATATCAGCATCTTTGGGGGGCATGTAATCTGCATCGGGAGTGACAATCAAATCCGGCTCACCGAGGGACCAGCCATCGGGAAAAATAAGCGGTGCGGGCAAATCGGCGGGATCGCCTTCCGGTGCGCCACCGTCTACCCATTGCGAAATCGTCGCGATTTCAGTATCCGTCAATTGCCTGACATCCTTGAAATTTCCGCAGCCGGGCAACGGCTTCCAGGGCGGCATCCGTTTTTGGACAACGGCGTCTTTGATCGCGCCCGCCCATTTTTTTGTCTC
>JANMKB010000401.1:0-2283 GCA_031371805.1 Blastocatellia bacterium
TGCAACGACGCACGCCGTTGTTGTTTGAAAAGATCAACTTGTGGTGTCTCCTGAATCATGCCATTTGCTCCCTTCAATCTTTGCGGTGGCTGGTTGCGCGGCATCCCTTAATTTAATTCTGGGCCGCTCCGCATTCGGTAATGAGTCTGCCAATAACCGCCTCAATCCGCTCAAGGTCATTCGGCTTGACGAGATACGCGCTGTCTCCTGCTGCCAGCCCCTGCTGCCGATCCTGATCCTAAGCACAGCCCGAATAAAAGACGACGGGCAAGTTCGGAATGCCGGCGCAAATCAGTTGGCATAATTTATAGCCGCTCCCGTCTGGCAGCGTGCTGTCGAGCAGGCACAGGTCGAAGGACTGGCTCTGGTCCAGCTTCCAGCCTTCCGCCATTGTACGGGGGGCGGTGACGAAATAATTTGCGGGATTGTTAAGAGTGAGACCCTCCACATGGGGAGTTTCTCCTCACCAACGTAAAAGTTTACGCCGCCTAAGTCTCACTCTTAATTACACTCGGTGTGGTAGGAATTAAAGCATCATTCCAAGCGTGGTGAAGAAGCTTGTCCGTATGGTAGCGCACTTATAGCAAATTATTTTTATCTGTCCCTGGTATCATGAATGTTTGGCTAAGGATTTGGTTACAACCAGGAAAAAGCGCCTGAAGCCGCCGAGGAGCGCAACCAGCAGGAGTCCCAGGACTCCCACGATGATAAATAAAGTGGGCGCGGTAATTAAGTTCATGCGCCACCAGCGAGATGGCGGCTCAACCTTCTGCCCGTTGCGCGTTTGCAGCGCGACTCCGCCGACAGGAACAGCGCCCGTTGTAAAAGACAATTCCGCCCTTTGTTCATGCAACATTGCAGTGAGCAGGTCTTTTGGGTAGGCCTTCAATTCATCCGTAATCCCATCCCCAAAAGCGGTACTATCAAATACGTTTATGCTGGTGCCGGGTAACACCACGATTTCGCGCCATCCACTACGTTCGCGTCGGTTCGTATCTTCAAACCGGAGATGATGAATTGTACCTGTTTGCAGGTGCGAAAGGGCGCCCACAAAATCGCATTCGACGCGCAGGTTTGGCGCTCCTTCCTCTCCTGCCTGCCACAAGACTCGCTGCCCGGCAACACGCAGCGGGATTTGCTGCTCATCAATCGTAAGCTCTATTCCCTGCGCGTACTGTAGTGCGATGCGCTGTCCGTATTTTTCCAGTTCCTCTTTGTCTGGTGAGCGGTTGCCATTCGTGTCAATCGCCTCAAATTCCTGAAACGTAGAAAGTTCTGCCATGTCAACGATGTAGCGAAGGGAGATGCGCTCTGCTGCGATTTCAAGGCGGGTGTAATGGCTGACGGTAAAATTACCGAGTGGATGCGCCTGAATTAAGCTCCCAAAGCCGAGCAGCAAAGCTAAAGTCGCAAATCGTAAGCCTGCAAGACGGAAAGAACATTTGGCTATTAAAAAAGCGATCATGCGTTTATTTATTTAAAGTCTTAAGCGTCTGTCTGGCGACATCAGCTTGTAACACGTCAAATGATGGATTCAGGGCCAGTGCCATTTTGAGATATTTGGTAGCCTGGGCTGGATCATTGAGTCCCTGATAGATCATTCCCGCATGGTAATAAATGCGCGCGTCCTGTGTCCCGATGCGGCGGGCTTCGTCAATCGCGGCTTTCGCTCCCGTCAAATCGCCTTTCTTGAATAAACACCAGGCCAGCACATCACAGGTATAAATATCGGCGCGGGCGGCTCGTTCGCGTTGGGCAATGGCAACTGCTTCATCCAGCTTCAGGCCGTGATCAGCAAAATAGAGCGCCATTTTGGGCGAATAAGTGCCACCACCAGATCGTTCAATCGCTTCAAGAAAAGCATATTGCTGTTTGGCTTCCTCGGTGCGTCCTTGTTGGGTGTAAAGATCGCCGAGCGCCACTGCCGTATCGGGCAACGGCACACGTTCCTGGGCGCGGCGATAATACGCAATTGCTTGCTCAAACTCCCCAGCCCGAACAGCCAGACGGGCTTTGGCGGCGAGTGCTTCGTAATAGTCAGGAAAGACTTGCAGCGCCGTGTCGAATTCACGTTCCGCATCTTTGGTTTTGCCCGCATTGAGCAACTCATTGCCAAGTTGCACGCGATACCACGCATGACCTTCACTGTCGCGCGGGCTGGAAGCTCTGACGGCCATCCGCATCGCCTCAATCGCCTGATCCCGGTATCCATGCAACGCACGCAGATAGGAAATACGCGCATACGAAGTTGAATCCGGTCGCAGGTCGCCCATCTTGTCAGCG
>JANMKB010000412.1:0-10346 GCA_031371805.1 Blastocatellia bacterium
CCTTGTACTGGGAAGCCGACAGTAACACGCTCTCCATAGCCGCCAACCGTTCATCCCTTTCACGCACAGCTTTCCTAAGGACAGCGTTCTCGTTCTCCTGGTTTTCGGTAATGCTGACATAAAATTTTTCTTATAAATCACGTCGTCAAAATATTTTTAGCAACGGTTGGCGCAACCTTCGATAACCGATTATCGTTCGTCCAAAATTCGTCGCAGCCGTGATGCAACACGGTTGCCAGATGAATTGCATCTGGGGTTTTCACGCTTGGAAAATCCGCTCTTATTTGTGCAGCACGAGTAAAAATATCATCTACTAAAGAAAGATTTTGCTGCGATGCCCAGAACTGTTCGTACAATTTTTGTAACCGCTGATCTTGTGCTTGCAAAGGCTTTACTAAACACTCCATACGCACGAGAGGAGAATAACAAATTTGAGCAGCTTGCAAAGCATTCAGTTCTGCGCTCACTTTGTTTCCGAAAAGCGGATGCGCTTCGATGACATAAATCACAATGCAACTATCCAGATAGACTTTCTTCAATCCCATGAATTTCGCATCTCCTGAATGCTTGCATCAATTTCTTCGGCTGATCCAACAGGGCGATTTACAAATTCAGGGCTTTGCAAAAAAGTCCGTAAAGCCGCGATATTCCCTTCTGGTTCAGAACTATTGCGATCTTGCAATAAAGTAACAATGATCCGACTAGGCTTGTCTACGCGCAAAGGTTCCAGCCAGCGAATCTGCCCATCCACATCAATGATTCCTTCGACCGTTTGTAACATAACGTCATAACCTCCGCGCCGATTCTAGCATAATTTCATTGCTCACCCGCAGGTGTTGCAATTGCTTTGGCAAGGTTTTCAGAGCGTCCTGGTTTTAAAAGACAACCTAAATCACGGCTGTCTCTTCCAGCAATTTCCCCTCGGCAAATCGCTGGACACTTAATGGGCTCGCGTCCAGCGCTTCGCATTTGCCGTGCAGGATTAAATCGGCGGTGATCCGTCCGGTGGCGGGGGAATGCATGACGCCGTGACCGCTGAAGCCGTTGGCGAAAAATAATCCGTTAATGCCGGGAGCCGCGCCGATGATGGCGTGATGGTCAGGCGTGACTTCGTACATTCCCGCCCAGCACTGTTTGGGGTTCACGGCTAAGTCTTCAAATTGTGGGACGCGGCTGAGGGCGCAGGTCAGAACTTTTTCAATAAATTCGGGTGTGAACGCGCTCTTGAAACCATACGTCTCTTCGTTGTCAGGCCACGCCAGTAAAATTGCATCACCTTCGCGGCGGAAGTGAAAGCCGTTCGACATATCAATCATCATCGGGAATTTTGCCGGTAGAAAATCGCAGGTTTGCGTTTTGACGATTTGGCGACGCAGCGGTGTGACGGGTAAATCAAAGCCTGCGAGTTTTGCTACATTCGCCGCCCACGGGCCAGCGGCATTGACGACAACAGGCGCATGAACTTCGCCCTGTGAAGTTTGCACACCAGTGATTTGTCCATTTTCGATATTGATGCCTGTGACTTCGGTGTTGACCCAAACGCGCACGCCGAGTTCTTTGGCGCTTTTCGCAAAACCTGTCATCACGCTGTGCGGATCAACGAAGCCATCGGTGGGGCAATAGCTGCCGCCAATGATGTCGTCTACGCGCATCTGCGGGACGAATTGCGCGATGTCAGCGGTCGAAATCATGGAGGCGTTATTTAAGCCAAACGTTTTTTGCTTCGACTGATTTGCCTGGAGATATTCAAGGTGCGATGGCTTAGTGGCACAAAATACATAGCCATGCGCTTTGTAATCCGCCGTGTGTCCGGTCATTTCTTCAAAGCGCGAAAAAACATCTATTGAGTAACGCGACATCTGAATATTGATCGGCGTAGCGAATTGCGCGCGCACACCGCCCATACTTTTGCTGGTCGAACCTAAGCCCTGCCGCTCTTCGCGTTCGATGATTAAGACATTGGTGCAGCCTTGTACCGCAAGGTTGTAAGCAATGCTGGAACCAACGATTCCGCCGCCGATAATGATTACGTCTGCTGTTTCTGTCATTAAGAACCTCCAAAAATTACTGTCGCGTAAACGCCTGGCTTACGATGATAACGATGTTATCCCACGATGCGCAAACTATACTTTGAACGGATGTGATTTGGGTAAAGGCTTTACCGCAAAGGGGCAAAGAGACAAAGGATCAAAGAACGAAGCAGGTTTTTCTGCTCCTTTGCCCCTTTGTCCCTTTACGTTGAGAAAGCTTAGTCTATGACCGGACAGTTTTTTGACTTGAAAAATGAATTGCCACGCAACTTTAGTGCGTGGCACGACTGGCAATCATAAAAGGCTTGAGCCAAATATCTGAAAAAATAAAAAGTCCTTATTGCTTTAGCTGATGCAAAGCGGAAAAAAGAAATTTTTATCAATTCGCTCAAGCCTGCCTGGCTGACACCTGACATTCCACGAGTTAAAACCCGTGGCAATTTATCAAATTATTCTCGTAGCAATTCATCAAACTATTTCTGCGAATTGTCTGAGCCATTGAGATAAGAATTTTATTACAGCAATTTGGGAGGAAGAAAAGTCATCGAAAATGGCTTGCCTGCAATGGCAAATAAAGGTTTTTGCTGCACTTGAAAAGCAAATCGCTCCGACCAGTTTTTGATTGTCATTCCCGCTTTGCCGAGTCGTGCCGTAATTTTTCCGGTGGTGAATAACGATTGTCCGTCAAGCCTGCCAAAGCTCGGCATCAGCATTGGGAACGGCGGCAACAGCGCAGGTTTTTGATTTACTTCGAGGGCGAGAATGATGCCGCCTTCGTCGCTGATTGTGACGGTATTATTTTCCCACGCGAACACCGTCATTTCTTTGTGTAGTCCCCAAATGTTTCGTCCGCCCCATAACGAAGCAGGATCGTCTACCCAAATGTGATGCACGTACAAGCCAATTTTTCCACGATGCCGAACCACTGAACCGACAATCAATTCATCATAGCTGAGCGTGCCGGAAAGATACCGAATCACCGACACAGCAACATAACGCGCAGGCAAAAAATAGCTGTAACCATCCGGCAATTTGGGCGGAGTGTTCGCGCGAAAAAATCCCAGCCACGATTGCCCGGATAAATGCCAGGGCGGCGGCGGGTAGGGAACAGGTGCAAGCATTGGAGAAGGAAACATAAAACTCGTCCGACAATGCTGCCAGCTTGTCGGAATCGCGGCAGGGATAGCCTGCGATGAAAACTGTGATTCTGGCAAACGACAGACAAGCTGGCAGCATTGTCGGACAACGATCATTGCTGTGTGCAACCGCCCTGCAACGATGCCAGCCATTCGCGCACGAGGGCAATGCCTTCTTCGTGAATTACGCTGCGCCCGATTTCCGGCATCATTTCTTTGGCTCGCGTGGATTGCATGCGATAGAGCAGAATGGATTCGTTCGGACTGCCCGGCACAATATCAAACGGACGATTGCCCGTGAAGCCGGCAGAATTTGGCAGCTTGCAAAACCCCATCTTGCGCGGATCAGTTTGATTGTAATCCAGCAGGAAAGCCGTATATGCCGCGACTCCGCCGTCACGATGGCAATGCGCACAGTTGTTGTCGAGGTAGGCTCTGGCACGCGCTTCCAGCGAACCAGTTGTCGGATCGTTCCAAACTGGCACACGCGGCGTTTGATCGGCGGCAGGTGCGCCCTGCAAATAACCAGCTTTGGTGAGGTAAGTAAGTTGATTCGCCTTGCCATCCGCGTAAGCAAAATCGCGGTTGAGGTTACGCGCTTTCACTCCGATGGGCATTAATACTTTATTTTTTTCGTGGCAATGCGCACATTCGTTGGCGTTCGGAACGCGATAGTTAAACTCATGTTTTTTGCCTGCCGCTTCCGTGAAAGAAATATCAATTGGATCCGCTGCGAGTTCCAGCGTCGCTTCCGTTTGCGCCGCATTCCAGACGTAAGGCAACGCTTTCCATCCATCCTGGGCACGCACCAGCAAACGCGTTTCGATCAAGCTCTCCTGACCAGGATTTTTATCATCAGGAAACGCAAACGTTTTGGTGATGACAGTTCCCACGGGAAAATCAAAAACATCTTCGTTGTTATAGGTTGCGGCAGTTCCGGCGGGCATCCAGATGGTGCGGTATTTGCTGGTGTAGTCTGAAAATAACGGCGTGTTCAGGTCGTAGGGAACGACGCCTTTATTTGGCTTTAAGCCCCTCAGAAACAAGCGCCATTCAGATAGTTTTTGCGGAAACGGTTCACTGGTGAACGACCGCACGCCAGTGCCGAAGAACCTGCCACAGCTCAGCGCAAGGAAAGTCATGGAAATAAGTACAGCCAAAAGCTTGAGCCGCCGCCGCATTAAAATCCTCCTCCGCTTGTGGCTGCGGCATTTGGCAAATTAATGACCGCCAGCGCTGGGAGCGAGCATTTGTAGGCGTTCACATCTTTACCCATTTTCTTGAATCCGTTCCCCGCGTCGTAATTCAGGAAGGTGATTGCGCCGTTGTTTTCAAGGCAGATTCTCGCGTCTGCCGCCGTGCCGGGTTTGCCAGCTTTTGGTTCAATCACGCCGTCATACAAAATGTCCGTAAATTTCCCGCCTGTAGCTTTTGCCAGCGCCGCGATTTTTGGCAAACGAACATCCGGTTTTGCACCGCCGCCCGCCATCTGATTATCGTGAATATACACGCCAGCGGTGTACGGATTGTATTTCGTCATGTCCGGCTCTTTCTCATCTTTGCCGCTGAAGCGCACGATGTTAATGTTCGTGGTGTTATTATCTTTGAGCGTGTTCTTAAAAATTTCGACATTTTTAATCGCCATCACGAGGATGCCTGTGCCGCTTGGTAGTCCCGCTACGATTTGGCTGGTCGGCGCAAAGTTAGGCTGATTATTCTCCATAATTTTGTTGTTGTAGATGCGGACATTACCGCCGCCCTGTACTGGTAATTGCGGCAGGTTGAACGCCATAATCCCGCCGGTGTTATTCGTCGCGGTGTTTTCGTACACGTCGGCATTTTTGGTGTTTTCAATTTCGATGCCTGCAACATTTTTCTCGGCTTTATTGCGACGCATAATTACATTTTCCGATTGCCCCACGTAAATTCCCGCGTCTGCAGCGGCAATCGCTACGCAATCTTCAATCAATACATTTTTGCAGGTCACGGGATACAAACCATAAGGGCCGTTCGTTTCTTTCGGGCCGCCTGTCCATTCAACGCGTACACGCCGCATTGTGACATTGGTGCTGTTCTCGACCTTGAGTGCATCGCCGGCGGCGTCTTCAATCGCTAAATCTTCGATTACAAAATCATCCGCCTTGACCATCATTCCGGCGGAACCAGCTTTTTGTCCGGTGAAGGAAAGAATTGTTTTGTCCATCCCTTTGCCGCGAATTGTGACTTTGGCGACGTTGAGCGACAGTGTTTTGTCGAGCTTGAATTTACCGGCGGGAATTTCGATGACGCTGCCAGGCTTGGCTTTGATGAGGTCTTCCTGCAATTTTTTGGCGAAGTCAGCCGGGGCTGAGGCCGCTGTTTGTGTACCTGGTGCGGTTGCGCAGGCATTAAGCAAAATTGTAATTCCGAGTACGAGTACTGTGATGATGGATTTTTTTTGCATGGTCATAAATTTCCTTTAGTGATTGAGAGATTTTAGTTCATAGCCTGGGTACGCAGGCATCCTGCCTGCGTACAGCGCGTGTAACGCTGCTGTACTGCTCGCGGCAAAGATTGCTTGCAACGATAACTTTCCCCGGCGTGAGAAACGCGGCATCGCTTCGCTTGCTGCGTCGCAGGCAGGATGCCTGCGTACCCAGGGTTAATTCACGCGCTTCGTTCGGCCTTGCCAGTATTTATCGCGCAGAATATTTTTCTGAATTTTCCCTGTCGCCGTGCGTGGCAAAGCGTCCATAAAATAGATCGAACGCGGACATTTGAAATGCGCCATGTTGGCGCGACAAAATTCGATCAAATCTGCTTCGGTTGCAACTTCGCCAACTTTCAAAACGACAATCGCGCCGGGCGCTTCGCCCCATTTTTCATCAGGGACAGCGATACACGCGGCTTCCAGCACTGCCGGATGTTTGTACAGCATTCCTTCAATTTCAATCGAAGAGACATTTTCGCCGCCGGAAATAATCACGTCTTTTTTGCGGTCTACAACTTCAATTGTGCCTTCGCTGTCGAGGTTCGCCATGTCTCCCGTGTGAAAATATCCGTCCACGATTGCCGCGTCGGTTGCGTCCTGCTGCCGCCAATAGCCCGCCATCACGACGTTGCTGCGTGCAATGATTTCGCCGACAGCTTGCCCATCGTTCGCTACGTCGTTGCCTTGTTCGTCCACGACGCGAATGTCTACGCCGAGCATTGGGTAGCCGGTGCGCGTTTGCATCCGATATTTTTCATCTTCTGACCAGTCCTGCATGTGCGGTTTGACTTTCGAGACAGTCAAAAACGGCGCGGTTTCGGTCAAGCCATAAATTTGAATTACCTGCCAGCCCAAACGTTCCTGCATCCCTTTAATCAAAGCCATCGGCGGCGCTGATCCGGCAGTACCGATGCGAACGTTGCGCGGAAAATTTTCGGGCAGGTTTTCACTCAGCGGGTGATTCAGCGCGAGGTTGATCATCGTCGGCGGCATACACGCGAACGACATTTTTTCTTTGCTCGCCAAATCAAAAAACGCAGCAGGTTCGTATTTTTTGACGACAACGTGCTTCGCGCCGACGCCTGTGATCGCGTAAGGCAAGCCCCAGCCGTTGCAATGAAACATCGCCAGCGTGTGCAAATACACATCGGAATCGCGCAAGCCAAATTCGATGATTGAATTCATCGCGTTCAAATATAAATTGCGATGCGTGAGCATTACGCCTTTTGGGCGACCCGTAGTGCCAGAAGTGTAGAGCAACGCCGAAGTCTCATTTTCATCAATCAGTGCCGGAACAGGAGCCTCAATAGAAGTCGCCGCCATGAGCTTTTCGTAATCCTGCCAGCCATCAGGGATTTCTTGCAGATCATCGCCGCCAACTAAAAAATGCTGCACGCCTGGCAGACTCTCACGAATCTCATCAAGCAAATGCGTGAGTCCTGCTTCGACAATGACAACTTTCGCTTCGCCATGATTGAGGATGTAATTGAAGTCGTCAGGAATCAGCCGAAAATTCAGCGGCATCAAAATCGCGCCCAGCATTGGCGTCCCGAAAAACGCTTCGAGCATGCGATGACAATTTTGCGAGAGGATGGCTACGCGGTCGCCTTTTTCAACGCCGAGGCTGCGCATCAAATTCGCCCATTGGTTGACGCGTGCCCCAAACTGGCGATAAGTAAAACGATGAGGCCCACAGACCACCGCCTCGCAATCGCCATAAACGGTTAGGGCGCGGTTGAGAAAGTCGAGTTCATTGAGTGGCACGATCATGCCAGTTTCTCCTTTGGGTTTGCGCTGAAAATGTTAACGATCACTAAGGCAATTGCGCCAATCGTGATCCCGAAAATTGCGGGTGGCAGGCTTGCATAACCTTTGCCTTCGGTCAGAAAATGTACTGCAAAAGTAACCGAAACTGAAACGAACATTGCCGCCAGCGCCGCATTTGCCTGCACTTTTTTTGAATATAATCCCACGACCAACGGCAACATCAAAGCTGCTGTCAGCAACGTATAAAATATTGTCAAAGCTGAATATACCGTTTCGAGTACGACCGCCAGTAATGCCGCCAACGCTCCGCAAATAATCGCGCTGTAGCGTGCGACGCGCACTAATTGATCGCCTGAAGCCGAAGGGTTCACATAACCTTTGTATAAATCTTTGCTTAGCGAAGTCGTCAGTACGAACAGCAACGCATCTGCTGCGCTGAGTTCCGCAGCGAAGACGGCAGCCATTAGCAACGCTCCCAGCGCGAAGGGCAGGGAATTTGTCAGCAACAGCGGCAACGCCGTTTCCGTTTTTTCCAGACCCGGAAACTGCACTCGTGCAATCAATCCAATCACGGCAGGAACTGCGGCAAAGATGAGCAATCCGACGCCGTTAATTGCGGCTCCGATCTTCACGGTTTTTTCATCTTTCGCGCCAAAAAGTTTTTGCAAAATTCCAGGGGAAATAATGAACGCAGGCCCCAGCGTCGCCAGATATTTCAATTCATTTCCAGCAAAAGTCGGTGTCCTAAAATCCAACGCTCCGGGCTTGACCTGATTCAGCAAAAAGAAAAGCGCAACGCCAAAGCCAGTCAGTTTTACCGCGAGCTGCAAAATGTTGACGCGGACGGTTGAATGCAATCCGCCCAGCGCGAAATACGTCGTCGCTACAAACGCCGCTAACCAATAGCCAATAATTTTCGGAATGCCGCACACGGTGAATAAAACTGCGGCTCCGATGAATTGCCCGGATAAAACAATTTGCGATCCGATCCACAGCAGGACTGCCGTCACATTGCGAACCCGTGCGTCATAACGAAGTTCCAAATAATCGCCAATCGTATAAAGATTTTCAGCTTTCGCTACACGCCAGATTTTTGGGCCGACGGTGAACGCTAAAATTAAAGAACCGATTCCCGCCGAGCCAACCCACCACCACGCCGTCAATCCATCGCGGTAGCCGATCCCCGTCGCGCCAATGGTCGAACCCGCGCCGATATTGGCTGCCAGCAACGTCGTAGCGATATAGCCTGCGCCGAGTCCGCGCCCCGCGACAAAAAAATCGCCGGAGCCTGTCGACTTCCGCGCAGCGTAAATGCCAACGCCAACCATAATCAGCGCGTAGATGATGAGTATTGAAAGATAGGTCATAGGTGGCAGTCAAATTGTTACTGTAATTTGAAATTGAAGGTCAGCACACCTTGCACTTTTATAGGATTCCCTTTTTGTACTGTCGGAGAAAATTCCCATTTGCTGGCAGCGATTTCAGAGGCAGGGACAAGTAAGTCGGGACCGCATAGACGCTTTGCCTCAAGTACCCTTCCATTTTCATCAATTAGAACTTTTATTAAAACCCTGCCCGCCAGCCTTTCGCTTAAAGCTGCTCGTGGATATTCCGGCTGCACTTTTTTTGTTGCTGTTCCTTTCAAAACTTCATCCCTAGCATACTCTATACCTGGGTCTAATTGCTGCTCGATATAGCGTGCGTGTTCCCATAATTTGTCCGCTTCAGGGGTTTTTATATCTTTAGCGTTTTGTTCAGTTGCGCAGGCACATTGCTCCAAAGTTTCTTTAAACTGTTTGCTAACTTCGCCAAAAGCCTTTTCTCGAATTGTAAGCATTCTCTGGTAAATCGGTAATGACTTACCAGGTTTTCCAATCTTTTGGTAATAGGCTGCGAGGTTAACTAGAGCATCTGCGACTTCTTTGTGTTCAATGCCTCGCTGTTTTTCTTTGGTTGAAATCGCAAGCTTGAAGAGATCTTCGGCCTCAGTTGATTTTGCTTGCGCATGACAAACCCAGCCGATGTTGACATAAAGATCGTAAAGATCAGGATGCTCTTTACCTAATCTTTTTTCTTCCAGTTTTAATGCTCGCCTGAAACTTTGTTCAGCCTCGTAATATTTTTGCATGGCTCGATAAATATATGCGACGTTGAGGTGTGAAACCGCGAGTAATTGATCGTTCTGCGGTAACTCTTTCTCACGTATATCGACGACGCGTTTGGCAAGTGGTAACGCTTCATCAAATTTATTTTGTTTATAGAGCTGAGCAACCTGAGCATTTAATTTTGTTGCTTCTTGTAAGGATGGGCTGGTTGTTTGCGCTTTGGTTGCAGTCGCTACTACAATCGCCAGCAACCCGCTAAGCAAAAGGCAGCCGACATATTTTTTTTTCATCCTGACCTCCAGATAAGAAAAATACTCATTGTGATTTTTACAACTTCCGCTCAAATTTGAATTCCTTCACGCTCTTCGCCAGTTCTGTCTGAAGCCGTTCCTGTTCTGCTTCCGCCGCTTTTGTTTCTTTGGCGATTTGCTCAAGGCGCGTTTCCTGCGCATCAGCTTTGGCGATGTAGCGCGTGATTAACTGCTTTGCTTCCGGCGTACTTTTTAGTTTGTCAATATTTTCACGTAAACATTTCTGGTCATCGCTGATTTCCTGCATTTCTTTTTTTAATGCTGTCAGACGAAGATTGCTTTCAGCAATGCGAGCTTTTAGCGCAATCAGTTTATCCAGTTCTGCACGAGTGGTTGCATCAATGTAATTCTGCGACACGAACAAATCAATCTCGCGTGGCATCAGTGCTGAAATCTGATAGCTGTTCATTAACGCCCGATTTTCCGTCACAGGAAATTCAACGGTCACATGCGGAGTCAGTTCAATGCGGAATTGTCAGGCCTCTGAAGTTTTTGTGGCAGGCGCTGAAGTATCTTGTGAGCGTAGC
>JANMKB010000416.1:0-1997 GCA_031371805.1 Blastocatellia bacterium
CTGGAAACTGTGACGCAAATTTTACCGATGTATGCGTTGCGCGTAGTGGGTGGATCGCTGTACATCATCGGGGCGTTGTTTGCCGCGTGGAATTTATATCAGACCGCAAAATCGGGTGTGCTGGAAGCAAACGAAGCAGCCGAAGCCCCCGCGCTTGAACCCATCATAGCAACGACAGGTGAATCCTGGCATCGTGCATTGGAAGGAAAACCGCTGCGCTTTGCAGTGCTGTCTTTAGTTGCCGTTTTCATTGGTGGCGTCATCGAATTTGTGCCAACTGCCGTGATCAAATCCAACCTTCCCACGATAGCCAGCGTGAAGCCATATTCACCGCTCGAGGTTGAAGGCCGCGACATTTACATTGCCGAAGGTTGCAACAATTGTCATTCGCAAATGATTCGTCCGTTTCGTTCAGAAACTGAACGGTACGGCGAATATTCCAAGGTTGGCGAGTTTGTTTATGACCATCCATTTTTATGGGGATCAAAACGCACCGGGCCGGATTTGCATCGGATCGGCGGCAAATATCCTGATTCGTGGCATTACCTGCACATGCGCGATCCGCGCTCGACTTCGCCGGGTTCGATCATGCCTGCGTACACGTGGATGTATGATACCAAAACTGATTACAGCCACACTGAAGGTAAGATCATGACGCTGCGAAAATTGGGCGTTCCTTATCCTGCAGGCTATGAATTAAAAGCTCTGGACGACGCCAAAGCACAAGCCGCAAAAATCACCGCGAATCTTGTGCAGAGCGGCGAAAAGGTTGACCCTGATGCGGAAATTATCGCGCTGATTGCCTATATGCAACGGCTCGGCACAGATATAAAAGTGCAGGAAACTGCAAAGAAATAAACTCCCAGGGAGTGCCCTGGGTACGCAGGCATCCTGCCTGCTCAGCGGCAAGCGCAGCAATGCCGCGTCCCCTTACGGAGAGGACAGATAGCAGCGCAAGTAATCTCTCCTGCGAGAATAACAGCGTCACTTCATGCGCTGGTCACAGGCAGGATGCCTTCGTACCCAGGTTGAAGGAGTCATTTATGTATAAAAACGTCTTACAAACAATTGAGGGCATCGGCATTTTTCCACTTATTTCGATGTTCATTTTTATGGCAGTTTTTCTGGCTGCCGTGATTTGGTTTTTTCGCGCCGATAAAAATTATTTGCAGCACATGGCGCAATTACCATTAGAAAAAAATCGGCAACGAGCTGACCACTACGAGGAGATATAGCAATGGCTGAAAAAGATATTTTGACTGGACAGGACAAAGACACTTTGATCCAGGGTCACGACGCCGATGGCATTACGGAATTTGATAACGACATGCCCTTGTGGTGGTTGTTCGGCTTTATTTTTACAGTGGTTTTCGCCTTCGGCTATCTGGTGAATTATCACCTGGCTGAGGGGCTTTCAACCAAAGCTGAATACGAAGCTGAGGTCACAGAATTCAAAAAATCGCAGGAACCTCCTGATGCCCAACAAGCTAAAGTTGAGTTACTCGCTTTGACAGATACCGCTTCCCTGGATGCGGGCAGGACGATTTTCAATGGGCAGGCAAATATGTGTTACACGTGTCATCGCAATGACCTCGGTGGCATGGTCGGCCCCAATCTCACGGACGAATACTGGATTCACGGCGGCGACTTCAAAGCCATCATGCACAACATTAAAACGGGCTTTCCCGAAAAAGGCATGCAACCGTTTGGCAGCGGCGCAAAATTATCTGACCGACAAGTCCAGCAAATCGCCAGCTTTATTATTTCGATGAAAGATTCGCATCCTGACAATCCCAAAGTCATTGATCCAGTGCGCGAAATTAAATGGGAAGAAAAACACGGCGAGGAAATCGAAGCACATAAGAAAGATTTAAAAGGTGAGAAACACGCGAAGCCTGTAAAAACACGGGAAAAGAGAGACTGAGCCACATATTATGTCAATTATCCAAGCTCCCCAAAATACGCCGGACAGTTTTCGGAATCAGGTTTCATCGATT
>JANMKB010000441.1:0-42653 GCA_031371805.1 Blastocatellia bacterium
TCAATTGACTGCGCTCGGCCTCGGACAATCAACGTGCATCGGCATTGGCGGCGACCCGATCATTGGGACTTCGCAACGGGACGCGCTGGAGCTTTTCAACTACGATCCTGACACGCACGCCGTAATCATGATTGGCGAAATCGGCGGCACTGCCGAAGAAGAAGCAGCGGATTACGTCAAAGCCAATATGACCAAACCCGTCGTCGGCTTCATCGCCGGACAAACCGCGCCGCCCGGTCGCCGCATGGGACACGCGGGAGCGATCATCGCCGGAGGCACAGGCACTGCCGCCGAAAAATTCACCGCGATGGAAGCCGCCGGAATTCACATCGTGAAAAGCCCGGCAGAGATGGGTGCGAAGGTCAAAGAAGTTTTAGGGTAAACTGCTGGATAAATTTTAATGGCTAAAATAAAAGGTACGTCTTTACAGCCTTATCCGCGTCGTCAGCCAGATGGTTATTTGGCTGACGATTCTTTATTTCCGCTACCAGAATCTTCCATTACGGCAGAACAACTTAATGCAGCTATTACCAGAGCTTTTGAGCGTGCATTAAAAAACAAAAGTGGCGAGGAAAAAAAACTCCCACAGTCACCCGAAGAACTTGTCACACTTTGTTTGCAACATTTGCGTCAACGAAGTGATCCTGTCCTTAGCCCATTCTTTTTTAGCCACTGCGATGTTGATGAAATCTTTGAGTTAGATGCGATTGCCCATGAAATGCAAAGACGCCGCATGAAAATTGGTCTTTTCTATCAATATTTAGTAATTGAACTAATGCGCTACCGCTTTCCGCTGACCTATGATGGTAAAAAAGAAGGCGATGTTGAAGCTGATATTGATACGCCAAATTTTTCCAGAGGGCTGCGACTATTCATGTCTGTGAAGAAATCTGCGGATACAGTAGGGGGGCAGGACGTGGGAGGAATGATACGGCGGCTTGAAGCAATGGCAGCAGAAGATAAAAATTTAACCAGACCTTATTTATGTGTCGCCTGCATTGCCACACCTCCCGGTGGTAAACTTCGCGCCTATACTGATTCACGACTAATGCGGCGCAATAATGAAGGGTATCCATATTCTCCAAATTGTGAGATATGGCTGCCAGGATTTATTTTTCCCTTTATTTCCGGCCTACAGCCAAAGGATATTTACAAAGCAGCATTTGCAAAAGTAGGTGAATTTTTGCCATTTTATGCACTTTCCCAACGTAAAGAATGTGCAGCCTTGTTGACACAAGAACTTAATAAACTTGGATTGGTAGATGAAAATACTGGTAAAATTGCTCCTGCTAAATTTCAGGCGTATATCAGTCAAATGACCATTAAAAAGGAAAAGCTAAAATGACGCTTCCATCACTCAAAACTACGCTGAGAAAAGTAGATGCTACCTGCACCGTGATTCAGGGAGACAGTCGCAATGAATTACAGGATTTCGCTGATCAGGTAGATTTAATTGTTACCTCGCCACCTTATGCCGATGCACGGCGCAAGCATTATGACAGCGTTCATCCTGATAAATTTGTTGAGTGGTTTCTGACTTTTCATGAGCCATTTTTCAAGGCGCTAAAACCGGAAGGCAGCTTAGTCATCAATATCAAAGACAAAGTAATTGATGGTGTCCGGCATCGTTATGTGTGGCGGATGATGGACGCATTGTGTGATCAAGGCTGGCTCGCGATTGAAGATTATATCTGGCATAAAACAAACCCAATGCCGGGAGCTTGGCCTTCACGATTAAGCGACGGCTGGGAATATTGTTTTCATCTGGCAAAATCCAAACGCCCTTATTTCAACGCCGATGCAGTACGCAAACCGATTGGCGATTGGGTTGAGTCACGTTTACGAAAATTAGGTGGGAACGATTTGAGCCGTCACAATTCTGTCAATGAAAGTGGCTTTGGGCGTGATATTTCCAAGTGGGTTGGCAAGCAAACGGTTTTACCTTCCAACGTCATCAGCCGCGCACTGGTCGGCAAAAACAAAAATCATCCTGCCGTGTTCCCGGTTGATTTACCACTATTTTTTATCAAGCTTCTCTCACCCGAAAATGGTTTAGTCGTTGATCCATTTGGCGGCAGTGGCTCGACTGGCATTGCTGCGCTCTCGGTCGGGCGTGACTGTGTTTTGATTGATAACAACCCGCAATATTGTCAGGCAGCGATTAAAAGATTACGTGAAGAAGCGATGGCGCAGGATCGTGAATTAATCCCTGCGCAACGCACGCTTTATGAAGTCATACAAGGAAAAGATTCATGACACACGCCACAACCGCAGGCACAGCCGCATATCGCAATCGTTTTGCTGACACTCTTGCAGGAGGACATTTTCGCCAGGCGCAGGATTTATGGATGTCTTCGCTGGGGCTGGGTTCATATCTTGGTGAAACCGATGCTCGCACGGATGAAGGCTACAGGGCGGCGGTCAAACGGACTTTTGATTTGGGCTGCAATGTGTTTGATACGGCGTCGAATTATCGGTTGGGACGCAGCGAGAAAAATTTTGGCGCGGCGTTTGCCGAATTAACGGCGGCAGGCAAACTGGCACGTGAAGAAATTATCGTCACGACTAAAGGTGGCTATTTGCCCTTTGAAAACGGGATGCCACGCACTCAGCAGGAATTCGTCGCGTATCTCGAAAATACTTTTGTTAATCCAGGCATCTGTAGCCTCACGGATTTTGTGCAGGGTTCGCATTGTATGACGCCGGGCTTTTTGCAAAACCAGCTCAGCAACAGCCTGCGCAATTTGCAGCTTGATTGCATTGATGTTTATTACCTGCACAATCCCGAATCACAATTTGCCGAAGTCACAAACGACGAATTTTATGCTCGCTTACGTGCGGCCTTTGAATTTCTTGAAATCGCTGTGGTCAGCGGAAAAATTAAAATGTATGGAACCGCCACCTGGAACGGCTATCGCACCAGTTCCCAAAGCGGTGATCATCTTTCACTCGAAAAAATCGCAGCCACTGCCCGCGAAGTCGCAGGCGAGGATCATCATTTCAGAGTCGTGCAATTGCCCTTCAATTTGGCCATGACCGAAGCCCTGACGCTCGGCAATCAAACTGTAAAAGGGCAGGCGTTGTCCGTGCTGGAAGCGGCGAAAGATCTAGGAATTACAGTGATGGCGAGCGCTTCGATGTTTCAGGCAAGACTGGCTTCGGGCCTGCCGCCAGTTGTGAGCGAAGCGTTTCCCGGCTTACAAACCGACGCCCAGCGAGCGATTCAATTTACACGTTCGACGCCGGGCATCACGACGGCATTGATCGGCATGAGCCAAGTCGCCCACGTCGAAGAAAATCTTGCCGTCGCACAAATCAATCCGGCGACAGAGGCTGAATTTTTGCAGTTGTTCGCACAATAAAATTCTCACCACAGCTTCCATTTTTTCGGCTCTGGTTTGGCTGGAGTTGTTGCGTCTTCCACGACATTTTTTTCTTTCTCAACTGGCCTGGCGCGAAATGGCGTGAAGCGTTTTTGTAATCCATGTTTTTCAATCAGCGCCCGCACCCTTTGTTTACAGGCCGCGCATTTGACCGGATCAACCATCAATAAATAATTTGCAAACCCATTCAGCGAAGCCAGAACGTCTATGGACGAGTGCTAGGCTTTTCCTTCTGGCCCATCTTTTTCAATTTGAAACAACACGGCGCGAAAGCGTTTCAGCACTTTGCGATCAATGCTCAATTTTTGGTTGACGACAATGCCTGTCACTTCCTGTTGGCGGGCGCGGCGTAACACTCTGGTTTTCGCGGGATGAATTTCCAGGCCTTCGTGCGCGACAATCGCGGCGGTTTTCTGTAAGACATTGCAAATATTTTTTTTGCTCTCGCCCGAAGTCGAAAACGTCAAATCATCCGCATAGCGCCTGTACACAAAGCCCATCTCGTCAGCCATATTTTGCAATCGGCAATCCAACCGATGACATAAAATAATTGTAATCGCGGGGCGGGTCGGAGCGCCTTGTGACAAATGCCGCTCACTTATCGCGACAAAATAATTTTTGCCATCAAGCGTAACTTTTTCGACTTCGGGTTCAGAGCAAAGCAACCCGAAAATTGCGGCGATGATTTGTGCGATCAACGATTTGGCGGCATCGTCCGGCAACGCAGAAGAGCGCAACAAATTCCGTGCAAATTCGCGTGTGTCCTCGAATGGGCTTGTGACTAATAGCAACAAAAATTGCTTATCGCTAAGGAAAGGATTGCGGCCTGCGTCAATCCAACGATGTGCCTGTTCATGGGCTTCGTCATTCTGTGCAAAGACGCGTTTGGGTGGCGGTGATGCGCCGCCTTCGGTATGCACAACGCGATAGCCTTTTTTCGTTTTCTCGTTGCCCAGTGCAGCAAACGCTTTGTCCGCCTCAGTTCGTTTGACAGGCGAGGTAGTCTTTGTCCCTTCTTTCAAATTCGCGCCATGCCGCCCCTAACGAAAATTAACGACATAAGTGTCTGCGCCAACTTCGCACAAATCTATCTTGTAAACTTTGTCAAAATTACCTTCACGAAAATGCAGTGAGGTTTGCTGAATCAGTTTCATCACGCAAGAAATAAGGGAGAGGAAACATTGACTTAGCTGGGTCAATTTGCGAGGCGTCATCACCCTGCAATCCATTTTTTTCTCAAGCGAAATTTTTGCGAAATTTTCCCTTAACGAGGCAGCAATGAATGAGGTGACGGACGATGAACATAAACGGTATTGCCTTCGATCCGATCAATTTTTACGGACTCGCCAACTTGCAACGGCGCTTCATCGTCCATCGGAATCGCTGTCCAGACTGATCCAAAAGCTCTGATCGCGGCTTCATTGCGTGTCCCCTGGCTTGGCTCAACGACTTGTACGATTTCTCCAATCATAATTTCGACGCCGGTTTTAAGGGCTTTGCGTCGGCTGATGAATTTTTCAAGAATTGTTCGTGAGGCAATGACCAGGGAAACCGAAATGGCGAGAAAAATAATGATTTGCGCGGACACGTTATGCAAGCCAAGCAAGGCCAGCAATGCTGTAACGCCTGCCCCAATGCCAAACCACAGCAAAAAGAAACCCGTCGTGGCGACTTCGCCAGCCATCAGTAATGCCGCAATCACGAGCCAGATAATCCACATATAAAATCAATCCTCACGCAAGCGGCATGCTATGACAGGGACAGACCTCGCACAAGAAAATTTGGCGGACGGGCAGTTATTCTCCAGGCATTTTTCCTGTGCTACTATGTACTCGTTTTTTATTTGAGGAAAATATGAGCGCATTATTAGCCAGACGACCATTCACGACTACGGAATATTATAAGCTGCTCGAAACAGGTTTTTTCACCGAAGACGACCGTGTTGAGTTGCTTGATGGAGAAATAATTACGATGTCACCAATTGGTCCCCGACATGCCGCCAGCGTGAAAAGATTAATCGCTTTTCTTAATCGGAAAATTTCTGCGGATGTATTAATTGGAGCGCAAGACCCGATTCATCTCAATCAATACTCTGCGCCACAACCAGATATTTCTATTCTTAAATTCCACGCTGATTATTACGCCAGTGGTCATCCTGAGCCGGAAGACATTCTTATTGCCGTTGAAGTGGCCGATAGTTCCGTTGATTATGACCGCCAAATCAAATTTCCCAAATATGCGCAGGCAGGCATCCCTGAAGCGTGGCTGGTGGATTTGGTCAATGATCGCATTGAAATTCATGCGCTGCCGAATGAAGGGATTTATCAGGAAGTTCGCATTGTCCTCCGCCATCAGAAAATCATTTCCCGCATCCTGCCGCAATTGAAACTGAAAGCAGAAGATATCCTCGGCTAAGCATTCGCCACCATTGCAAGTTTGATTTTATCGGCGGCGGCTAAGGTTTGCTCTCGATCAAAAATTAACGTCTTATCCGCCGTCACCGACATCGCTGTCACATTACATTCCTGGATCGTCGTCATCGTCTTCAGCCCAATTACTGGCACATCAAATCGCATGTCCTGATTTGGCTTGGCGACTTTAATCACGGTCAATGGACGCCCGCGTACCAATTCCGCCGCACGTCGAATGGTTGCGTCTGTGCCTTCCATGGCTTCGAGCGCAACGACTGCCTGATTTTTCACAGCGATAGTTTGACCGAGGTCGAGCCGCGCTAATTCATGCGCGACGTGCAAGCCGTATTCGATGTCGGCAATTTCATTTTTATTCGGAGTGCGTTTTGTGAGTGTTCCAGTCCGTGCCAGCAATGGTTGCAAAAACGTCGTCGAGTCAATCAGGGTGATGCCTTCGCTGGCAAGTTCATCGGCTACAGCGCCAAGCAGTGCATCCGTATTGCGACGCTTGAGCCGCGCCAACATCTTTGCCATCCGCAAATCCGGCAGCGCATTCAACTTGAAAATCTGGACGTGTTTGACCTGCCCCGCCATCATCACGTGCGTGACATTTTCGCGCCTGAAAAATTTGATGAGCCTGCCCAGTTGCCCAACGCTGACCGATTCAAATGTTGAGGCAAACGAACTGAGATTTTTGTCCGCCTCTTCGCTGATCGCAGCCACCGCTAATTCGACTCCTTCCGCACGTGCACCATCAAGCACGAGAAAGGGGAAACGTCCGTTGCCTGCGATGATTCCGTATTTCATATTTCAGCCTCTGATAAAAGTACCACCTAATCACTCATTTTAGCAGTGTCTGGCAAATCTCAGGTTAAAGAGATGCACCTATGGTATTTTCTGGTGAAATATTTATTTTGTGTTTTATTGCCAAGACTGAATATGATCCAGGACGGGAATGATAAGTTGGCAATGATGAGGTAGTTCGACTTTCGATTAATTAGCGGCGTTGTTGCACGAATCCAAGCGCGTGTTTCGGTACAAGGCGATCTGTGGAGCCCACTTAAGGACGCGCAAACTGGAAAACCAATTCAACGAAATGTTTATTAAATGTGCGCTCCTCAATCGGATGACGCACCTCGGCATGCCGGACAGTTACAAGGTCACCGGCTGAAAGAAAGTCTTTCCGTCAAGGGCTCGGCATTTATGCAACAACGTCACGCAAGTCTGTTGAGCGTAATATGCCCTGCTTTACCCAGAATACTTCTTCAGCCTGAATACTATAACCGTGTTTTGTTTTCGGAAGATCAATACTTATTGATGGCATTGAAGATAAAGGTAGTACATTATGAGAAACATCGCCACGCAGCTTGCAAGATATTGACCTAACCATGTTCGAGAATGAATTCTGAACACCAGCTTGACGACGTTCCTGGTCGCTCCATCTGTGCCCATAAGTATTTATTCTATCAAACACATCATTAACTTCCACATCGGAGCCTTCCTCATCACTGATAAAGCTAGAGTATAATCTAGTAAGATACTGATTTCTTTCACTGTCAGAAACGGACCATTCTTCTTATCTTCGAATAGAGCATCGTCGGCATTTTTCTTTGCAGTTGGGAAGTTATTGACATTGAAATATCGACTTTCCAGATCGGCGAACAAATTCTCGATAAACGATAGTATGGCCTGAAGTCTTTGTAACCCGTCAATGATTTCATATGTTCCTGGTTCACCATCACGTTCGGCTATCAGAATAGCTGGAATAGAGTATTTCTTTAATATTGATTCGATGAGTTTTTGTTTTTCGGTCAGCGTCCAAACAAGTTTTCTCTGATACTTTCTATTTACGAATAACTTGTCCTCTCTGTACATCAAGTATAGAGATTGTATTGAGGTTGGTAGAGATATTAGTTCTGCCATAATATTGTTATTGGAAGATATAGATTTTGCTAACTAACAAATAATTCTACGACCGGAAAGTCATACAACTTCACGACATTTAGCCAATAGAACTTGATCTGTGAAAGCTACGCTTCACAAATCAATTAATCCTTAATTGCTATCCAGGATCAAAACAGTACGGGGCTGTGAGATTTTGCTGAAGGCGCATCTTAGCAGTTTTTTATTTCCGGCAATAGAAATTTAGTTTCGAGTTTCGGGTTTTGCGTTTTGAACACGAGTTCACCAACCAGGAATATACCTATTGATGGATTTACGGGCATAGCCCAAAACAGAGAAAGTATCTCCTCGGTTGTGGCTATGCCCAACCGACCAGCAGTTTTTTAGGCGATTTGATCCAAATCACGCGCTATAAAAATTTCAATTTTTGCTTGCCTAACTTAATTACTATTTTTTGCCAGTACCACGGGCGACATCTCCAGGCCGCGAACTCGGCCAAAAAATTCTCGCACTAAAATATATTGCTCCGCCGGAATCGTGATGGTTTTGATTTCCAGATTGCGCGTGAAAATCAGGTAGCCGTCTTTGACTTCGTAACTTGTCTGGAACTTGCCAAAGGGTAACTCAAATTTAGCGGCTTCGGGCATTTCATCTACTTCAAAACCAAGGGGCAACTTGATGCGAATGGTTTCGGAAAAGGCCTGAGATTCAAGCACGACAGGGTGTTTGCGTTTTGGCTCGGTCAAATCAAGGCGGATTCGCTGGGAGACGAAGGCGGGTTTGAAAACCAGTAATTTGCCACGCATGGATTGCGCAAAGTCATTCGCCGAAAATTCGACATCCAGATTGAACCTGCCTTCGACCGGACTATCTGTCGGTTCGATTTTGGCAAACTTTGCCCCGGTGACGCCACGCGTGATCCAGGTCTCAATCATTTTAGAATATTCAGGACGAGCCAGCGCACGAAACATGCGGCGTTCGTTGACGGCGGATTGTCCGATGGAACGCTCGTTGAATTTGGCGGTCATTGCACCTTCCGGCGTGAGCGTAATTTCAGTCTGGCGGACAAGTTTATTTATCTCTGGCGTGGTCACCGGCATGCGTATTAAACTGCCCTCGCTGCCGGCGGCAATCAAGGCCCAACTTCCTTGTTCGTGATCCGGCAAATCTCCCACCGGAGTGTCGTCATCCGTTGCATCAAAAATCATCAAACGTCCTAATTTCGGGTGTGTGATGATGGTCGGAGCTTTGGTTTCATCGCTGACTTTGATCGCAATAATGCAATGATTAAATTGTCCGGGTGACGGTAATTCTTCGCGGACAAAATTAGGATCACCGGAATAAATGCTGACCGGATAAGCGGTGATGTTCAGCGCCTTGAGCATCGCGCGCATCAGATTGGCTTTGTCTTTGCAATCGCCATAAGATTTTTTAAAAACATCCAGCGAGGAATGCGGACGATAACCGCCGCCGCGTCCCGTGCCAATTTGAATCGAAACATATTTGATATTTTGTGCGTAACGACCTATCGCCTGAATTTTCTCGAACTCAGTTTTCGCATTGGCCGTAAGCTCACGCGCTTTGCCTGCGAGTGCATCATCAAGTTGAACCTGCGGGTCGGACAACTCGCTCATAAATTGCGAAACATCTGTCCAGGTCTCAAAGGTGCGCAGCATTCCTGCGCTTTTGCCAGCCGCGGGAAATACCCTGATGGTAATGCGCGGCACCAGATTGGAAATACTTGGGCTGGCTGATTCGTGTTTGATTGCTTCCAGATTCCTGGCTTCCCAGGTATAAGTCGAACCGTTAATGGCTGGCTCGACTTTGGGATAGTTGAAAACTATGCCATCCGCACGCCAACCGTTGGGAACGGTGACGCTAATGGTTGAAGCCAGGACTGGATATGCGCTGCCAAATCCCCAATGAAACTGCGAGAAGATTTTTTTCGACTCGACTACAGTCTCATATCCAAAAACTGCGCCAGGTTCAGCATCATCCTTGCCGGAAATTGCCCTGAATCGTGCTTCGTCATAGACATCGCTATCGTCCAGGACGCTATCCATCGTCTGCTCTTTGCCGTATTTGATGACTTGCCCGGAGGGGCGAATCATCCAGGCTTTCATCTCTTTAACTTTTTCTGATTCGGTGTTGTAAACCGTCCGCGCCAGTGCGCTTTTGGCTCCGTCGCGGGAAAGAATACGGATAGCGTGAGTGGTGGTTGTTAACACTCGCCCGCTTTCTTCCACGGTGATTTTTTGATCGTCGTTAACGGTGACGACTTTGACTTCTTTATCGTAGGTTGGAACGCTGAGCGCCGCTGCCTGGCGTAACCAGGCCGGGGCGTCATCGCCAGCCAGCCCTGGAATTGCGAAAACCAAAAGAAAGAGCGCGTGGAAGGTGAAAGCTTTGTTACGCATAGTAGTAATGAGAAATATTCAGATGAGAGGAGTCTCACCTGAAAAATTATTTTGCACTATTGGCTGCACTTGCGGCATTAAATTTCAGGGTTACCTGATGGTTGTCCTGCGTGTGCATAGTATCAAAAATTTGTTTCAGCGACGCGTAACTTTCCAGTGGAAATACCATGCCATTGACTTGCAGGTTGCGTTTATAAATGAGCGCTTTCTTGTCGGTCGAGATGGCCAGCGAAACTTTATATTTGACGACATCATTGGCATTGAATGAGGCTGGCGACTCGGCATTATCTAATTCAAAACCATCAGGTAGATCAATTTCTACGGCGCTGTTTTCCGCATAAGGATACTCAAAATAAACCGGATATTTCCGTTCGTTATTGGTAAAAATGGCGGCTTCTCCAAACTGGAAAAAGGCTGGTTGCAGAAACAGTCGCTTGCCCGTGCGGGTCGCGTAATTGACAACTTTAATGTGAAAAGCGTAAATGAAAGGCTTAATGGGGTCAGTCACATTTTCGATTTTGATATTGGTAATTTCCGCCGCACCGAGATGTCTTTTGATCATGTTTTTTAATGTTTCTTCACGTTTTTGCTGGGAGTCCTGATCGTTCTCCTCTTTCATTATGGCAGCGAGGTGTCCGGTAAATTCGATGGTGGCATCGCCTTCTATGGAGCCGTCTTCGTTGAGTTTGAATTTGCCGGCAGTTTTTTCGACCGATCTTTCCGCCGTTGACAGTGGCAATTGAATAAATTCTGGTTCTTTCGAATCAGTAATCAAGCCTTTGATTCCTTCATGTTCCCAGGGAACCATGCCATACGGAACATACGTGGCCGAAGGAGCAAAGAATTTCCAATCGTTATTCGCTCTGACCGCAATTAAACGGTCATCAAGAAAATAATCGTCGGCAAAATTCGGATTGAAGAAGACATCGCTCCGGTCAGAAGTTAACACGACGCGTGCCTCAAATCCGGCTGCCGTTGCCAGCGCGGCGAACAGCAAATCTATATCTTTTTTGATCCCGTAACCGTGTTTGAGCGTGTCCGCCGGGGATTTATTTTCCTTCATATTTTTGCGATCTTCATCCGTGAAGGTCGAAGCGTCATCATAAATATATTTAATTTTGCTGCGACAATAATTTAACAGGCGTTCCAGTTTTTGATTGGGGTCAGTGGCTTCGGCAATTGTTTCAGTCGCGGATTTGCGGATGTCATCATTGACCTTCATCGCCGCCTTGTATTCGTTGAATTCTTTCCTGCCTAATTCTTTCCAGTATTTTTCCGGTTCACGTTTTGTATCTTCTGAGTAAAACAACAGCATCCAGGCACGCACCTCATTGGCCGGAATCATGCGCGGCTCTTCTTTGAAGGCGGGGACATTACTGAGCGAAGTCATCTGAAATTCTTTCTCTTTGACCAGCGCGGTTGGGTTGCAATGAAATTGCATCGCGCGCATTTGATAAGTGTTGCTGGGCAATGGCTTGATGTAATACTTGACGATCTGGACGGGAACGTCCTGTTGAAATTCAAGGCGGGTGTGATAAGAGGTCGGACGTAATTCGCGGTAACGATATTCGATGATGGCCCCCGGCTCCACGCCCGGCATCGCAAATGATTTGGCGTTCACTTTTAATTTGCCAAGTTTGACGATAGTGCGCTCGAAGATCGCATCTTTTTTCAGCTCCAGAATGCTGCCGTCCGGTTTAATCGTGCGTCCCTGAATGTCGGCAATCCGCGTCTTGCCCCAATAAGGCAAATCAATTGTACTTTTCTTTTCTTTGCCCCGCTCGGTAAAGATTTTGATGCGCAGATAATGCGTGAAAACAGTTTGCGCTTCGCCGTAACCCTGGAACTCGTCGGCAACTTTGACTTCCCAGAAAATTGCTTCGGCGTCGGCATCCTTTTCGACCATTGGCGTTTTCATTGCCAGATGCGACGGATCAATTGGTTTCCAATCGTCTCCGGCAAATGCAAGAGGGGAAATGAAAAGGGTAATAAAAATTAGTGACAACAGCGGCTGAAAAATACGGTGAGAAATGGTCATTATCGTCCTCCGAAGGCTAAATCGGTTAGCAGGGCAAATAAAGTTTGGCATAACTAAACGGCAGAGAGATGAGTCGGGGATCGGACGACAGGATATTAGAACGAGTAAGGAAGTTGGGCAATAAAAAAATGGTGGTCGGTGATTAGTGGTCGGTAAACTGTTCAGTCTCCCCCTGCCGCGTAGCGGCATTTGACTGTAGCCGTGGGTTGAAACCCACGTCTAAAGTCAGCCGCCACTACGCGGCGAAGAGGCCTGACGTTCCCCTGACTACTAACCACCAATCACTTTTTACTCATCATCCCGATAAATCTTTAATTTATTATGCAGGGTTTTGAGGCTGATTTTTAGCACATCCGCCGCACGGGTTTTGTTATTGCTGGTTTTGAGCAATGTTTTCAGGATCAATTGGCGTTCGGCTTCATCCAGCGGAATCGGGATTGGCAGGGTGATTGAATCTTCGTCGTGCAGCGAGCGTCCATCAAAAAGCTGAGGTGGCAAATGCTGTTTTTCGATTTTAACACTATCGCAAACGACGACGGCGTGTTCGATAACATTCCGCAATTCGCGGACATTGCCAGGCCAGGGATAGCGCGAAAAAATTTCCAGCACTTCGGGCGAAACCAGACGTGCGGTTCGTCCGTGCCGTTCGCGCAAGGTATCAACCATATGCTGCACCAGCAAAGGAATATCGTCGCGACGGTCACGCAACGGTGGCAATTCCATGTGGATGACATTTAAGCGATAGAGTAAATCTTCGCGGAGCATCATATCGCGGACGGCTTTGTGCGGGTCTTTATTGGTGGCCGCCAAAACTCTGGTGTCAATGGACACTTCTTTCGCGCCTCCCAGGCGGCGCAATTTTCGATCTTCCAACACGCGCAGTAATTTCGTTTGTAAAGTGATCGGCATCTCAGCGATTTCATCCAAAAACAAAGTGCCATTATTGGCGAGTTCAAAACAACCTTCGCGCCGCGCAATCGCTCCGGTGAATGCGCCTTTCTCGTGTCCGAACAATTCTGATTCCATTAAGGTTTCAGGAATTGCCGAACAATTGATGGGGATGTAAGCATTGGCGGCGCGTGAACTAAGCTGGTGAATAGTTTGCGCGACGATGTCCTTACCCGTTCCTGATTCACCGGTGATTAAAACGGACACCGAAGAATTCGCCACTTGTTCGATAGTCGTGTAAAGCTGGCGCATGGCGAGCGACGCGCCAACTAATTTACCGAAAACCCCGTGCTCACTAAGCTGACGACGAAGCTGAGTATTTTCTCTTTGGACGGAGGAGCGTTCAATGGCACGTTGCAGGACGATATGAAGCTGGCGTGTGTTGATGGGTTTTTCAAAATAATAAAATGCACCTTCTTCCATCACCGCCCGCATCGCGTCTTCGATACTGGCCTGACCTGTCAGGAGGATTACCGCCGTATCAGGATATAATTCGCGCAATTTCGTGAGCAGTCCAAAGCCGTTCAGCCGGGGCATGAAAATATCGCTGATGACCGCGGCCGGTAAGAATTCCGCCGCAATTGTCAGAGCTTCTTCGCCATCGGCGGCGACCTGTGTTTCATAACCCCAATCGGAAGCCAATTCACTTAACCCAGCGCGTGCGGCGGGTTCATCATCCACAATTAAAACTCGTGCTTTGCTCATAATAAGCAAGTGTAACATGGTGAAAACGGCAGGGGAAAAGAACGGGGAGGAGAAGTTTATTCCGGCTGGAAAAATCATCACCTGGGCTGCCTGCACGCAGCTTTTGATTTTGTGTGTACCGTCGGCAGCTACTTAATATTTTGCTTGCTCTGGTGTGTGGATAAAGCTATCGTGGCGCACAGATTTACTGCTGGTAAGTGGCCTTGCTACAAAAAATCTTCGCAACAACCCACCCTGATAAATAAGGAAAATACCGCTCACTAATGATTGGCATTGATTATCTCAGCAGGCTTTACCAACGACATGGTTTTGCTCTCGGTATTACATTGATCGGGGCAGCGATTTTTTTTATCGGCTGGTAGGTGCTGCTTGATCTTCGCCGGGCAAATGGAGCTACGCGACAGAAGTATGCGGATTCGGTGCACGATCTGGATTTATTGGGTGAATTGCAATACCTGACGCAGGAAGTGCACCGTCTGATGCTTATTCCCTCACCACCAATGATCCCAATCGGCAGGTTAAATATTCTGACGAAGCCCGTGCCGCTGATGTCCAGGTGGCACAGCTGATCGAAGATTACCGGAAAGCTGATACTGCCAAAGCAGAAGAACAAGCAGTGCGTCAGCTCGCGCAGGACTGGCAGCAATATCTCATTACCCGCGATGAGATGATGTCCCTTATTCTGGCTGGGGATATTCGAGCGGCAGTTGAACGTGACTTGCGCGAAGGCGCTTCATTCTTTGAGCGGGCGCGTGACGACCTGAAAAAATCAAGGCACAGTACAAATCAGAAGCGCAGTTGCAAATTACCGCAGATGCCAACTCGGCGCGCTATTCTTTTATCAGGATGATAGTGGTTCTCTGTCTGACCCTGATTCTGGCAGGGGTGATAATCCTCACGCTTCAGCGGCGGATGCTGGCGGCAGTGCGGAGAAAAGCCGAACAGTTACGCGAAGCCATTAATTTTACAGAAGCCGTAATTTCCCACGCCGGCGAGGGCATCGTTGTTTATGATCGTGAGATGAAATTTAAGATGCTGAATAAATTGATGGCGGAAAGCCTGGCAGTCTGTCGCAAAATAGCGGAGCGGCACGGCGGGACGATCACAGCGAAAAGCCAGCCGCAACAAGGCACCACTTTTATCGTTGCCCTGCCAGCTCATCAATCAAAGTCTGACCGACTTAATTAAATTTATCTGAGGTAAAGTGTTGCAAGAAATTGATAAATATCTTTTTTACTTGATCTTCAATGGCAGTCTGGCTATTCTCTCTCAGCCTCGTAGATTGCCTTGAAAACTCACGCTAGCCCACAATTCCCGATTGAGACTAAGTGTCCCCCATTGAAAAATACTTAGGAGTATCTGTGCACAAATCTATTAATTCTCACCACATCTCAAACTGTAATCCCCTGATCCTGCCTGCGGCGGCGGAAACGGAATGGCGCTTTAGTCATACTTTTTCTGCGCGCCCTGAAGTTTCAATGCGACTGACGATTGGGATTGGCCTGATCGCATTTTTGCTTGTGGCAGTTCGGGCCTGGTAAGGACAAAAAATTCAGACCCGAAATATTGAAGAATCGGCCCACACTCAGGTCTCATGTTGTTTCCCTTAACCTGGAATAAGTGGGACCGGAAATATGCAGCTATTGCACTTGATCAGGCCACGGAAAATACCCTGGCTTTTGCCGCACACAAATTAAATTAAGCGGAAAAATTGAAGGCTATTTATGTCCAGCGCTAGAAATTCAATCAAGATCATGGTCGCAGATGATGACCCGGATGACCGCATGTTTATGCGCGATGCGCTGGAAGAAAGCCGGCTGGCAAATGATTTGGAGTTTGTCACGGATGGCGAAGAGTTGATGGATTATTTATATCGGCGCGGAAACTATTCTAACCTGACCAGTGATTCTCGGCCCGGATTGATTTTGCTTGACCTGAATATGCCCCGCAAAGATGGGCGTGAAGCACTGAAAGAAATTAAGGCTGACCCGGATTTACGGCAAATTCCCGTTGTCGTTTTAACCACCTCAAAAGCGGAGGAAGACATTTTTCGCACTTATGATCTGGGGGTTAGCTCCTTCATCACCAAACTCGTGAGCTTTGAAGGGTTGGTTGAGGTGATGCAGGCTTTAGGTAAGTACTGGTTTGAAGTGGTGGAGTTACCGGCACGAAGGAGCTACTAATTTATGCATGACAGTCCGGTGAAGGTGTTACTGGTGGACGACGACGAAGATGATTTTGTTGTCACTCGTGAGCTATTGATGGACAGTGACCGGGGCGCCTTCAACTTAACTTGGAAATCTAATTACGAAGATGCTCTGGCTGCCATGCAGGAACAGCGGTTTGACGTTTGTCTGATTGATTATCGGTTGGGCAAACAAACAGGCTTGGAATTATTAAGCGTCGCCAGACTGCAGGGCGTTACCGCACCGATTATTTTGCTGACTGGTCAGGACGACCGCGAAGTTGATTTTGAAGCGATGAAGGCCGGAGCTGCAGATTATCTGGTGAAATCACAATTAACCAGTTCGCTGTTGGAACGTTCCATTCGTTATGCCATCAAAGATGGTCAAACGCTCGCCGCTTTGCGAGCAAGCGAAGAACGCTACGCTTTAGCGGCGCTCGGCGCTAACGATGGGTTATGGGATTGGGATTTGAGAGGCGATGAAACTTATTTTTCCTCACGCTGGAAATCCATGCTGGGATATGCCGAAGAAGAAATCGGCAATAGGTGTGAAGACTGGTTCAGCCGGGTACATCCTGAAGATTGCGAGAGCCTGAAAAGAGAGCTGACGGCTCATTTGGAAGGGCATACACCACACTTTCAGCACGAACACCGGATGTTGCATCAGGATGGAAATTATAGCTGGATACTGAGTCGCGGGATTGCCGTCCGGGATTTATCCGGTAAAGCTTATCGCATAGTTGGTTCTCAAACTGACATTACGGATCGCCGGCAGGCAGAAGAGAAGCTCGTCTACGACGCGTTTCACGATGGTTTGACAGGCCTGCCCAATCGTCAAGCGTTTATGGAACGCTTGCGGCGTTCCCTTGATCGAGTACGGTTAGGAAGTGATTATATTTTTGCCGTCCTCTTTCTTGATCTGGATCGGTTTAAGATTATCAATGATAGTTTGGGGCATCAGTTGGGAGATAAATTACTCGTTGAAATTGCGCGCCGTTTAGAATTATCACTGCGACCCAGCGATATGGTGGCGCGGTTAGGGGGCGATGAGTTTGTCATTCTGCTTGATCATTTAGACGAGGCAAGCGATGCCGCATATATTGCTGAACGAATCCTGAAACTCCTGGCTGCCTCTTTTACGCTGGATGAGCGTGAGGTTTTTACTACCGCCAGTATTGGTATTACCTTGAGTTCGGCGTTCAGTAATTCAGCTGAAGACTTGTTGCGCGATGCAGACACGGCGATGTACCGTGCGAAGGGAAAAGGCAAAGCCCGCTTTGAAATTTTTGATCCGCTGATGCGTGAACACGCGATTCAACTCATGCAAATGGAAACGGATATGCGCCACGCCCTGAGCAATCAGGAATTCATTTTGCATTATCAACCGATCATTTCTTTTCAAAGTGGCAGGTTGACCGGATTTGAATCTTTGATTCGCTGGAATCATCCTGAAAATGGAGTCATTTATCCAGGCGAATTTATTCCCCTCGCCGAAGACAATGGACTGATCAATCCTATCGGTCGCTGGGTTTTGTACGAATCCTGCCGTCAGTTGCAGGTTTGGCAAACACAATATCCGCAATATCCGCCCCTGACGATCAATGTCAATATTTCCGCCCGCCAATTTTCACAACTAAATCTGATCGAAGAGATTGCTGCGACCTTGCAGGACACCGGATTATCGGCTTCGTCCCTGAAGCTGGAAATCACCGAAAGCGTGATTATGGAAAACGCTGAACTGGCGGCGAAAATGTTGAATGAACTCAAAGCGCTGGGCAGCCATTTAGCGATTGATGATTTCGGCACGGGTTATTCATCCTTCAGCCACCTGCATAAATTTCCGATTGATACACTGAAAATTGATCGTGCCTTTGTGAGCCGCATGGACACTTCCCCTGACAGCGCCGAAATTGTACGGACGATTTTGATGCTGGCGCATAATCTGAAAATGGAAGTTGTTGCCGAAGGAGTCGAAACGTCAGCGCAGGTCAAACAGCTCAAGGAATTGGGCTGTGATTTCGGCCAGGGCTATTTTATTAATCGCCCCATGGATGCTGAGTCCGCTACCAAACTGCTTGCTGAAGAAGCCAGGCTACCACAACGCTCTCTGCGTCCGGCGCTGGAACTGGCAGTTCACTAATCCCTCTGAAAACTCCGTTTTCGTCACGCGTCGCAAACTGGAAAGTTTGCGCTACCTTTGCCGTCTGTTTACAAACCTCGCTTTGCTTTGCATACTACCGTTGCTTTACTCACTAACCACGGAGGCTTTGTATGCAGGAAACTACCAAAGATGAACGAATGTGGGGAATGTTATCCCATCTGGCAGCATTAGGCGTGTTTGTTTTTCCCGCCTTTGGCAACATTATTGGCCCACTCATTATCTGGCTGATCAAGAAAGATCAATCCTGGTTTGTGGATGATCAGGGCAAAGAATCGCTGAATTTTCAGATCAGTATGACGATTTACTTATTCGTGGCAAGTGCCACAATTTGTATTGGGATTGGGTTGATCGTGCTGCCTGTTTTATTTATCGCGGGAGTGGTTTTCTCAATTATTGCTGCGCTCAAGGCCAACGAAGGCGTGGTTTATCGTTATCCTCTGACGCTCAGATTAGTTAAATAAAATAGATATTATGGCTGACAGTCTTTGATTAATTCCGCGACAATGGCGGCGACTGTATGTTCATCGGGTTGAATATGAACGGTGAGTCCGCAGCGTTCGGCGGCTTGGGCTGTGACCGGGCCGATGCAGGCGATGCGAGTTTTTGCCAGATGCGCGGCCAGGTGATCCGAATCCAGCAGCAACGATAAATTACTGACCGTTGAAGGACTGGTGAAGACGACATAAGTGGCCTGTGCGCGTGAAATCAAAGTGATGACTTCTTCGCCTGAAACATCCGGCAAAACATTTTGATAGGCTTCGACTACATCCACTGTCACACCTAATTTCTCCAGCGTTGGGCGAATCACATCACGGGTTGCTTTGGCAGCAGGCAGCAACATTCGTGTTCCGCGCATTCTTTGCCCCACGCCAAATTTTCTGATAAATGCTGCGACCAGACTTTCCGCTGTGAATTTTTCCGGCGTCAGATCAACCTGCAAATTTTCCTCGAGCAGTTTTTCCGCCGTCTTCTTGCCCACTGCGCAAATTTTCAGCGCCGCTAATTCGGCTCGTCCGTGCTGTAATTCATCAAACCGCCGCAGAAAATAATTCACGCCATTGGAACTGGTGAACACCAGCCACTGGTAATTCCGCAGGTTCAGAATCGCCTGATCCAGCGCACTCCAATTATCGGGCGAACGGATTTCGATAGTTGGGCAAACGATTACTTCAGCGCCGCAAGTTTGCAGAGATTGTGCCAGCGCATCTGCCTGATGACGGGCACGCGTGACGATAATCCGTTGCCCGGAAAGTGGTAGCGGTGCAATTTCAGGTTGGGGGAAATCATCAGGAGTTGAAATGACGGGCTGCTCTTCCAGTTGTAGCGGCGCAGCTTGAATTGATTGCGGGTCAGCAGAAATGACGATTTCGCCGACCGCCGCTGGCGCTGCAATTTTTGCCTCAACTGTGTGAGGTGCCTCAATCTTTTCTTCGACAAGCGCTGGCGCAGGAATTTCTTCAAAGTATGATTCTTCAACGGGCGGAACAATTGCCTGTTTAGTCAGGATTGGTTCATAACTTGTTTCAGGGGCTGTGCGGGTGGCGGTGTTATTTTCACCGAGCGAATTACTATTTACTGAAGTTCGGGCAACCACAGGAGCCTCTGCCCAGACCTCGTCATTTATCTCATACGCCCCTGATTCGTTTAGTAATTCATACGCGCCGGCGGCGATCAAATGACGCGCTAATAAGCTGCCGATTTCCTCGCTTTTGTATTGTGAGCCAGTCACATCGTGCCTGACCATTTTTGTTCCCGGTGTATTGCAAACCAGCGCTTCCAGGCGCAAAGAATTACTATCAGCAGCCGAACCCACCTGGCCAAAAGCCGCAATCGGAACAGCACAGCCTCCGCCCAGGCCGCGTAACAAGGCACGTTCGGCTTCGACTGCGTTGCGGGTCGGCCAATGATTCAGCCCTTCAATTAAAAAATTTGTGCGCTCGTCTTCGATGCGGGTTTCAATCCCCAACGCGCCCTGTCCCACGGCGGGCAGCAATTGATTGACGGGAATAAGTTGCGTGATGCGCGCACTGTAACCCAAACGATTCAATCCGGCAGCCGCCAGAATAATTGCATCATATTCGCCCTCTTCCAGTTTACGCAGGCGTGTTTCAACATTGCCGCGCAGTTCAATCGTTTGCGCATCCGGGCGCAGATTTTTTATTTGCGAAGCGCGACGCGGGCTACTGGTTCCAATGCGCGGTTGCACCGGCAGACTTAAAATTGAATTTACTCGTGTGGTCAGGCGGCGATTGACGATCAACGCATCGCGCGGGTCTTCGCGTTTTGTGACGGCTCCCAAGTGCAAGCCTTCCGGCAAAGTAGTCGGTAAATCTTTCAGACTGTGGACAGCCAGATCAATCCGGTGGTCGAGCAGTGCTTCTTCAATTTCTTTGGTGAACACACCTTTGCCAGGCATGCGTGACAGCGACGCTTCGGTGAGAGTATCGCCCGTAGTTTTTATGATCTCGATTTCGACGGTGAGGCCATCGTGCAACCGTTCAAGCTCTGATTTGATCCAGTTCGCTTGCCAGAGTGCGAGCCTGCTGCCACGAGACCCGATTATCAGGTTCGGCATATTGGAATTACTTATTCGGCGGGACACGGCGGAAGATTACCGTTTTTTGTCACCTGGCGCAATGCTTAAATCTCAATCGGAGCTAACCTTGTAGTGGGTAGCAACTTTAGTTATAGTGTGCGGCGTTCACAAACAGTGGTCAGTGGTCAGTGCTGCGTGGCTTGTTGTCCAAAGCCTGATTAAAATTGTCGTCTTTGTCGTTACACTTAATCATTACACCAGCCGCTCACCACCAGCCACGATTCACTACTAATATGACCGATTACGTTGCGAACATCGCCAGCCAAATCCGAACAGAAATTCATAAAGTCATTGTTGGTCAGGACGAAATCATTGACCAGATTTTGATTTGCCTTTTTGCTGAAGGTCACGCCCTGCTTGAAGGTGTGCCGGGAACCGCTAAAACGCTGCTCATCAAAACGCTGTCAAAAGTGATCGGAGCTTCTTTCAATCGCATTCAGTTCACGCCTGATTTGATGCCGTCAGATATTACAGGCACGAATGTTTTTAATCTTTCTACCGCGCAATTTACTTTGCGTTATGGCCCTGTTTTTACGGATTTGTTATTAGCCGACGAAATTAATCGCACGCCGCCGAAGACGCAGGCCGCTTTACTGGAAGCGATGGAAGAGCGCCAGGTTTCGATTGATGGTGAAAGCCACCAGCTCTCGCCGTTATTTTTAGTACTCGCCACAGAAAATCCGATTGAATATGAAGGCACCTATCCGCTGCCCGAAGCACAACTTGATCGCTTTATGCTCAAAGTTCTTATTTCTTATCCGACCGCTGAGCAGGAGTTACAAATTGTCGCCAACTGGCAGGCCGGATTCAACGCCCGCAAACTTGAATCCGCCAATTTGCAACCCTTAGCTGATCCCGCAACAATTGCCGAAGCGCGGGCGGCAGTTCGTCAGGTAATCGTTGAGCCGGGAGTGCAAAAATATTTAGTAGATATTGTCCGACGCACCCGGGAGCACCCGAACATGCATTGGGGCGCCAGCCCGCGTGCGTCTGTCGCTTTATTGCTGGCAAGTAAAGCACTGGCGGCAATGCGCAGTCGTGATTTTGTCACCCCGGATGATGTGCGCGATGTCGCACGTCCGGTGCTTCGTCATCGGGTCGTCATGCGCTCTGATGCAGAAATTGAAGGCATCACCGCTGACCAGGTTATTGATGAAATTTTAGTCTCGGTAGAAGTGCCGCGCTAGTAACCAGTGGATGATCAGGAGTCAGTGAGTTGGGAATAAAATTCTGGCAAACTCACTAACCACCGACCACTGACCACCATTTATGCTTTTCACCCGCCGCTTTTTCATTCTGCTTGTTATTGGTATTTTCCTGCCAGTAATCACCTGGCCATGGATGGGGAGCCGGTGGTTATTGATTGCGTGGAATGTCGCCTTATTTTTAGTAGCGTGGCTGGATTATCGGCAAATGGAAAATCCCGCGCAAATTCAGGTTACGCGCAATTTGTCCAAACGCTTCATCATCGGCGCTGAAAACGAAGTCCATCTTGCCCTGACAATTCGCCCTGCCCGCGAAATTACCTTTACCATTAAAGACGAATACCCGCCTGATTTAAAATTATGTGGTGCGCGAATATTGACCGCGAAGGTACCAAAAAATTCGCGCCAGCCTGTGCTGCAAAGTTATCAATTGTTTGCGGCGGCGCGTGGCGATTATCATTTTGGCGATGTGATTTTGCGCTGGGTTTCGCCGCTGGGCTTAGTCATAAAACAAACCCGCATCGCAGCGCAACAAAGCGTTAAAGTTTATCCAAATCTCAGCGCGGCCAAACAACAGGAATTGTTGGCACAACGCAATCGCCTGATGCAGATGGGCATTCGGCGCACGCGCTTAAAAGGGCAGGGCCGGGAATTTGAAAGCCTTCGCGATTATGTACGCGGTGATGCGTTGCGGCATATTTCGTGGACAGCAACCGCCCGGCGCGGCAAATTAGTCACGCGGCAATATCAGGCTGAGCGTAACCAAAACATCGTTGTGTTAATTGATGCCGGACGCCTGATGACTTCGCGGATTGATGATCTTTCCAAACTTGACCACGCTATCAACGCGGCTCTGGCGGTCGGCTTTGTCGCCAATCGTGGGCACGATAATGTGGGCTTATTAGCCTTTACTCGCGAAGTCGTCACATACTTGCCACCGGAACAGGGGAACGCGCAAATCAACGCCATGCAGGAAGCGTTGTATAACTTAAAGCCCGGCATGATTGAGCCATCTTATGCCCGCGCTTTTCAATATTTTTCCAAACATTGTAAACGTCGGTCACTGGCAATTATTTTGACTGACCTGATTGACCGCGAAGCTTCGGCGGAACTACTGGCTTATACCGCTACTTTACTTCCACGCCATTTACCTTTGATTGTTACTATCGGCGATAATGATTTACGCGCCTTAACCTCGGAGCCTCCGCAAGAGGTAGTTGATGTTTATCGTCAAAGTGTCGCGGAAGCATTATTGCAACAACGGGAAGAAGCTTTGGCGCGCATTATTGAATTAGGTGGCTTAGCCCTGGATGTCCCCGCCGGGCAACTTTCCTTTCAACTGGTCAATAAGTATTTGGAGGTAAAAGCTCGCGGCTTACTTTAAATAGTCAGCCTAATTTACAAGCAATGCAAAGCGAAACTACTAATCGAAAAGCACAAATAATTAGTACGACAGCGTTTATTCTGGCGGTACTTGCGGCAATTTTTCTACGCCTTTACTTACTCGAACTAAAACCATTACATCATGACGAAGGAGTCAACTCGCACTTTCTTTTGAATCTGGCGCATGATCATAAGTATATTTATGACCCGATCAATTATCACGGCCCGACACTTTATTACTTTACTTTGATTTCGCTGGCGATTTTTGGCGAAACAGATTTTGCTCTAAGGGTTTATCCGGCAATTTGTGGCGTCCTGACCGTACTCTTAATCTGGGGATTACGGAAAGGCTTAGGCTTAGTTGGTACACCTGCCGCCGCCTGGTGCCTGGCTTTGTCACCGGGACTGGTTTACTTTTCCCGCGATTTTATTCACGAATCCTCGTTCGGGTTATTTACTGTCGGAATGATTGTTGCGCTTTATCACTGGAAAAGTACGTATGGAATTATTTTCTTTTCGATCTTTACCGGGTTACTATTTACGACCAAAGAAACATCAGTTCATAGTACAATCGTTTTATTATTATCAGTTATCGCATCCTTACTGTGGGAATGGCTAAGAAAACTAATGAATGGAGACAGGCCAGCTATACTAATCCCTCAGCCTGGCTTACACCGTGATTTATTATTAAGATCATTGTCAGGATTTCTTAGCATCTTTGTTATTATTTATCTTAGTTTCTATACCTCATTTTTTACTAACCTGCGCGGCCCGTATGATTTCCTGCGCTCAGTCTTTATGTGGACAGGTCGGGGAGTAACGGAACATATCCACGATCACGCCTTCACTTATTACCTGGGAGTTTTGATTAAGCTCGAATTACCTTTTGTGATTGCCCTGGTAATTGGCATAGGTATTACCTTATGGCGCGGCAGCAGGTTTGGATTGTTTACTATGGCGTGGGCTTGCGGGATGGTTTTAGGCTATTCACTTATCCCTTATAAAACTCCCTGGCTGATGGTAAGTATGTTAATTGCCCTGGCGGTATTTAGCGGTTATGTGGCGCAACTTATCTTTGAGATTTTAAAATATACGGCCCCGCAATTGGCCTTTATTGCAGTTTTAATTAGCTTTGCCCTCCCTATTGCGAAAACTTCCTGGTCGGTAAATTTTGTTAACTATGACGATAATAATAACTCGACAGGTTACGTAAAATCTTTCGGCGAGAGATTGAAGCTCAGAGCCTATTCGGATACACAGTACGGCTATGTCTACGCACAAACAGACAGAAATTTACTTAAGCTGGTCAATGAGATTACCCAGGTCAAGCCCGCCTCAATTCATATTTCATCGCCGGATTACTGGCCACTGCCCTGGTATTTGCGGAATTGGACAATTACTGGCTATACGCAGGAGGTGCCGGACAAATTTTCCGGCCCACTGTTAATCGCCACTGCCAGTCAACGAGAAGATGCTGAGCAAAAATTACAGGGACATTATCGTTCGCAGGAATTTGTTTTGCGACCAGGGGTTAACTTGATTCTGTATACCAAAGAATAGTAGGTACAGTAGGCGTCCCGCCTGCTGAAGAGGCTGATATTCACAAGTGCTTTCAGGTAAATCTGTACCCTAACCTCATTGGACAGGCGGGACGCCTATCCTATACTTGCAAATTCTCACAACCTTTGTGAATACTTCATCGTACTCTTGGATACTCTTTTGGTTTTACAACTTCGGAGCACTCATGAAAAAACTCATTGCGGCTTTTATTTCCTTATCGTTTGCCTATTGTTTGAATTCGATTACTGTTGCCCAGTCACCTGACAAAATCCTCAAACAAGCCATCAAGGCAATGACCAATGGGGGTGGCGAAAAAACGCTCAGAAACGTCAAATCCTGGCAAGTCAAAGGTACAGTCACACGCACAAGCGATGGCGAATCCGGCAAATATCAGGCGGCGGCGATGTTGCCTAATTTATATACTGAAATGTTCGATTTGCGCGGACTGGAAACAAGTGTTGGTTACAACGGTAAGTCAGGCTGGGGCCGCGATTCACGCAACGGGTTGCGAACTATCACAGGCGAGGCGAGCCGCGATTTCCAGGCCGAAGCTGCGTATCGAAACTCATGCTGGTTGGATTACAAAAAAGAAAAAGCCAGGCTTGCGTTTGCGCCGTCAATAGTCAACGGAAAACGCGTCAACACCGTCGTACTGACGACTGCCAAAAATGTGAAGCTCAAAATGCACTTTGACCCGACTTCGAGCTTGCTCGTGCGCGAAGAAATGTCAGCGGGTGCAGTCACAAAAACCTTCGATTACTCCGATTATAAAGCCGTAGACGGAATCATGGAGGCCCAGACAATCATCGCCACTATTGATAAAGAAGTTTATGAAATCAGGCTTGACCAAATCACTCATAACCCAGCGCTGGATCGCGCTGCTTTTGATTTTCCAAAAATCTCCAGCGAGCCGTTGCCGGACATTGCAGGGTTACTGAAAGAGGTCAAAGCCAATGAAGATCAGGTAGATGATCTGCTCGAAAAATATACCTTTACTGAAAAACAAACTGACCGCGAAACGGATCAAACGGGGCAGCTCCGCGAGAAGGAATCGAAGGTTTACGAGTTGACATTTTATAAAGGAAATCGCATCCGCCGACTGATTGAAAAGAACGGGAAACCGCTTTCGCCCAGCGAGGTTGAAGACCAAAATAAGCGTATTGAGAAGCGTGTCCGCAACCTTGAAAAACGTGAGACTGAAAAAGAAAAGAAAGCAGGCAAAGATCGTGAAGTCGCGCAGGAAACGGATGGAACGCCTGACGCTGAGCGTGGGAAAAGGCCTTCGATTTCGGACATTTTACGAGCTTCAAAGCTGGTCAACCCGCGCCGTGAACGCTTTCGCGGACGTGAGGTCATTGTCTTTGATTTCGAGCCGCTGCCTGGATATAAACCGCAAAAAGATTACGAAAAATTCTTTGGCAAAGCCGTCGGCGCTATTTGGGTTGATGTTGCCGATAAACAAGCTGCCCGTGTCGAGGCACGTTTAGTGGAATCCTACAAAGTCGGTGGAGGCCTAGTGGCTTCACTGAAAGAAGGCGCAACATTCATGCTGGAAAAGGATCGCATCAATAATGAAATCTGGCTGCCAACGCGGGCAGATATTAATTTATCGGTGCGAGTTTTACTGGTGAAAGGCATCACGGCAAATACACTGATTGAGTTTGGTAACTACCAGCGATTTAATGTGGATGCTGAGAAAGAAAAATTGAAAGACCCGACGAAGCCATAGCCAGGAGTTCAGAGTTATGCCTTCGCCGACATTCACGCCTGAAGGCGTAACTCTGAACGGCTTGAAGCGAACCAGCTAAAAGTTTATTCTATCCTTCGTGAAGTCATCATATTCGTGATGATACAAACCAGGAACGCAGCTCATCGAATAAAAATTTTATGTCTGAGAATCGCCCCGAAACTCCGGTCAGGCTTATGTCTATGGACGCCTACCGTGGCTTTGTCATGTTCTTAATGATGGCGGAAGTGCTGGAACTTTCGCATGTCGCCGCTGCTCATCCCGGCAATTCATTCTGGAGCGTTTTAGCGTGGGGACAAACCCATGTAGCGTGGTTCGGATGTTCGCTCCACGATTTGATTCAGCCGTCATTTTCTTTCCTCGTCGGCGTCGCGTTGCCCTATTCCATTGCCAGCCGCATCACCAAAGGACAATCACAACCTGTGATGTTCGCGCATGCGGCGTGGCGTTCCTTACTACTGATTTTATTGGGCGTTTTTTTGCGCTCGACGCATCACACGCAAACGTACTGGACATTTGAAGACACACTCTCGCAAATCGGCCTGGGATATTTAATTTTGTTCGCGCTTGGTTTTCGCTCAATGAAAACAATCTGGATTGCGTTCGCAATAATTGTGGGGGGTTACTGGCTGGCAAATATTTTGTATCCATTGCCGCCTGCCGGATTCGATTACGCTGCGGTCGGAGTCCCCGCAGATTGGGCGTATCACGCAACTGGCATCGCCGCGCACTTCAATAAAAATAGTAATCTGGCCTGGGCGTTTGATACGTGGTTTTTGAATTTGTTTGCGCGTGAGAAAATTTTTACGCATAACGGCGGCGGCTATGCGACTCTCAGTTTTATCCCGACGCTCGGCACAATGATTTTAGGCCTGGTCGCCGGGCGCTGGCTGAAATCTGATCTTCCAAATAACGAAAAGTTACGCCGCTTTTTGTTTGCGGGAGTCATTGGCATCGCACTTGGATTATTGCTGCACTTTGCTGGTATCTGTCCACTGGTCAAACGTATCTGGACGCCAACGTGGACGATTTTCAGCGGCGGCGCATGCTTCCTGTTACTGGCATTTTTTTACCGGACGATTGATCTGAAGGGATGGCACAAATGGTCGTTCTGGTTGACGGTCATCGGGATGAATTCAATTGCGATTTATGTACTGGTGCATACGATTCAGGACTTCCTTATTGAATCGTTCAAAATCCATCTGGGGCAGAATATCTTCAAAATTTTCGGCGAAGGGAATCAGTACTTGCTGAGCGGAAGTGCAGTTTTGTTAACGTTTTGGTTAATTTTATACTGGATGTATAAGAAGAAGTTGTTCGTGCGGATTTAGGGCAAGGCGATTGGCGGGCAAAAATGCGTATCATCAACGCGTCGCCGCCTGACTTCTTTTCTGGATGGTTTACCGACGGCGGGAACCTGATCTTTTGGATAGTAAGGTAAATTTCGGACGCCTCGATCACGAATCAGCGGGTCACCGTTTTCGCGGTCAATAAAGAGAAAATCAATATCCACCGCTACTTTTCCCTTTGCTTCTAATCCGCTCAACTCACGCGGGTGACCAAGCGTCGTAATAATTACGGAACAAATGTCGGCTTCGGCGGCGCTGTCTATGTCACCGGCTCGTGCTCCGCGCCACCCGCTCGGCCCGGCGTAACTACTCGTATCTATGCTCAACGCGTGGAAGTGTCCAATTGCACAGGCCGCTTCAGAGCGGGAAACAATGGAAGCTTTATATTTTCGGTTATTACCCTGCTCAGCGGGAATTGCAACATACAGCGCAAGATCACGGTCGTAGTCGAAATAGCCTCCACCTTCGCGTGTTTTATCGTGGATGTCTTTTGATACCTCCCAGCCAAGTAACTCGTCCAAGCCGGGAAAGTCGAACGACCGTTCCAGAATATGAAGCTGGCTCAACTGGATATTTTTCATCCGTGCAAAATCGGCTTCTTCGGTATACTTCGCTTTGGCATCTGCCCGCAGCCCGGTCAGTTTGCGCAGGAGCCGATAAAAACTATTTGAGGAGGCGCTGTCTATTTGATTGTTCAGGTCTTCGATCTGGTCGTTATGGCGTCGTCTGACGATGCGTTTGATCTTGATTCCCTCGACTCGTGCCAGCAATTCCTTGCGATTCAGGAGCAGGGCTGTTTCCTCTTCATTGCGGCAAATCCGGTTAAGAAACACGAGGTCTGCGAGCGTGACTTCTTCACCAAGTTGCCGCACAATTTTGGCGACCTTTTCCCGTTCAAATTCCTGGGCAAGCACGACCACTCTGGACATGCCCCACACGTTGGTTGGAACAATGACCCCAATTTTGCGAATAAATGCTTTCGTCTCGCTGTATTCGGGGGATAAAAATAATCTTAGTTTTTCGCCGTCGTGTTTGAATTCATAATAGGCATTGATGAAGAGCGGAGCTTTCAGCAGGTCAATGTCTGAGCCAAATTCGTCGAGTACTTTTTTGACAAAATCGGAAAATGTCGGGCAGCTAATATCAACGTCGTGATTATGTGCCCAGAGGGTGTATACGAGCGCGGTGAAAGGGCGAAAATGTTGCGCCTGCAACTTCATTCGATGAACGAAGGAAACAACTCCTGCAACCGAAATTTTCTGTTTGGCGGCCAGGACAAGCAGTTCCAGCGCAGGCGCCAGCGCATCATTCTTTTTATCTTCAGGCAGGGGCGCCGCAATGACATCGGCGAGGCGGTGGAAATCCTCCGGCCCTGATTTTCGATAAAGGATATTCGTTAGCATGAACGAATCGCCGACACTTGACAGCAAGGGACCACAAACCTGACGGGGCAGGTTAAAGCGAGTGTGGAGCAGCTCTGCGTAAGTTTGGAATCGTTTTCGCATGAACACGCCAAGCCAGTTCGTCGCAGCGATATTGACGAGTGATTCCGCCCCAAGTTTTCCTTCTCGATAATACCCCCCAAAATAACGTGGAATGAGACGACGTGTTTCATCGTCGTTCAGCACCTCAAAATATTCCATTAATTTAGGGCCATGCTGGGCAATCGTTTCGACATCGTCATCTTCCAGCCGCCCGCTTCTGGTGGGTGTTGCCAGCCCATAAATTTTCTTCAGCCTGAGGTAACGCGACGCATAATAACCATCAAGGAAAAAATGCAGTTTCTCATCCGCATCCGGCTCCAGCAGGGACTGAATGTAATATTGCTTGACGTCAGTGAATTTCCATTTTTCCCTGAGACTCTCCTCTACTCGCTCCGCCATGGGGCGCGTCGGGCCGAGGCCAAACATCTTTCGCCAGAGCGTAGGTTTGGGCTGATCAGTGCCAGTGGTCTTTCCCTGCTGTCCTGATGATTGATTTGTCTGTCCAGAATTTGATGATTGGAAAATCACGATTTCGGATTATAGGGGAAGCTTTGCCAAGTCACAAATGTTTCAGCGCCGGGGATGATTTTTTATGCCTGTAAATATTTCAGGCTGCCAATCGTCAGGCAAAAGATTTTGCCTGACGACCAGGCCTTGCGAGTTTTTCATACCTGTATCATCATTTTGAGCCAACAAATAAATCTTGCGCGACGCATAGAGAAAATTCCCTACGAACAACGCAAAAAAGAAAAATACAAAATAGCTTCGGGGGCGAAGTCGAAAAATTAATCAATGCAACTCACTGATATTTTTAATCTCTCACTAATTGGACGTGCTTCGGTTGCCGCCCTTGAATACGATTGCGCTGATGGAACTACGGCGACGCTGACGTTTGGTGAACTTGATGCACACAGCAATCGGATGGCGCGGTTGCTCACCTCGCGTGGATTTTCAAAGGGAGATCGCCTCGGTTTTTTTCTTTCCAATCGCGTCGAATTTATTGATCTCTTTCTCGCCTGCGTCAAAATCGGCGTCATCGTCGTCCCGATCAATGTGCTTTACCGCGAACGCGAAATCAGCCATATCCTTTCCGATGCTGAACCAAAAGCAGTTGTGACGACTGCTGATTTGGTGCAATTCATTCCTGAAGGTATAGACGTTTGGAAGGTAGATGAACTCTCGTTGGCGGCACAGGAACAGGATGGCGCAGCGGTGAGAATCGCACTTGACGGAGATGATCCGGCGGCGATTGTTTACACGTCAGGCACGACGGGAAAATCAAAAGGCGCGGTGCTGACACATAATAATTTTGCGTCGAATATGACCAGCCTGACGACGTGCTGGCGCATCACAAGTGAAGATTGCTATCTCGCCGTGCTGCCGCTTTTTCACGTACATGGACTCGGCAACGGCATCCACGTCTGGTTGGCGAGCGGCTGCAAAATGCGCTTGATCGAACGCTTTGAAATTGCGAAAGCGCAGGCATTATTTGAATCATTTCAGCCGACGCTATTTTTTGGAGTGCCGACAATTTATGTGCGTTTGCTTGAATTATCTGATGAAACTGCGAAACGAATTGGAGAAAAAACCCGGCTCTTTGTTTCAGGTTCGGCTCCGCTGCCAGCGCAAATTCTCGCAGCCTTTCACGCGAAGTTTGGACATACAATTTTGGAACGCTACGGCATGAGCGAAACGCTGATGAACATCAGCAACCCTTACGAAGGGGAACGTCGCGCCGGAGCCGTAGGCTTTCCGCTGCCGGGAATTTCGGTCAGAATTCTCAACGGTGAAATGAAGCCCGTGAATGATGGAGAAATCGGCGAAGTCTGGGTGAAGGGGCCAAATCTTTGCGCCGGATATTGGCGCCGACCGGACGCTACGGCGGAGGCTTTTGTTGACGGTTGGTTTCGCACTGGAGATTTAGGCGAACGTGCCAGCGACGGTTATTACACGTTGCGTGGTCGTCGGACGGAGCTGATTATTTCCGGCGGCTTCAATATTTACCCACGTGAAATCGAAGACGTTTTGCTCGAACAACCCGGCATTCTTGAAGTCGTAGTCTGTGGCGTTCCTGACGCTCGGCGCGGCGAATTACCAGTCGCCTACATCGTCGCCGATGAAAATTTTGATGAAGCCGCAGTTATCGAAGCGTGCAGTAAATCTCTCGCATCATTCAAACAACCACGCGCTTTTGTTAAAGTAGCAAGTCTACCACGCACAGCGTTAGGAAAAGTGCAGAAACATTTGTTACCACCCGTAAATGTAGGATAGGCGTCTCGCCTGTCCCGACTGAAACGAAGCGATCAGTCGTATTTTTTCGACAGGCGGGACGCCTATCGTACTTTGAGGTTTATCATGAAAATAATCAAAATTCTCTCCACAATTTTTTGTAGTGGATTGTTGTTCGCTGCGCTCGCAGCACCGAAAACAAAGGACGCTGAGACTAAAGTCAAAATTGATTCAGGAATAATCACTGGGTCAGTTGATAAAGACATTCGCGTCTACAAAGGCATTCCATACGCCGCGCCGCCTGTAGGGAATTTGCGTTGGAAAGCTCCGCAAAAACCAGCCAAATGGATGGGTGTCAAAGTCTTCGATCAGTATGGGAACGCCTGTCCGCAATCGCCTTATCCGGCGACTTCGCTATACTTCAATAAAGCCGAAAAGATGAGTGAAGATTGTCTTTGCCTGAACGTCTGGACAGGCGCGAAAAAAGCTGGCGAAAAGCGCCCGGTGATGGTCTGGATTCACGGTGGAGCGTTGACGCGCGGCTCAAGCTCAATTTCTTTTTATGACGGTGCGGCGCTTGCGGCAAAGGGCGTAATTCTTGTTTCGATCAATTATCGCTTAGGCCCGCTTGGATATTTTTCACATCCGGCGTTGAGCGCAGAAGCGAAAAATAATGCCTCTGGCAACTACGGCATCATGGATCAAATCGCCGCGTTGCAATGGGTGCAGCGCAACATCGCAGCGTTCGGCGGTGATCCAGGTCGCGTCACAATTTTTGGCGAATCGGCTGGATCGTGGAGCGTTTGTTCGTTAGTTGCTACGCCGCTGGCACAGGGCTTATTTCAGCGGGCGATTGGTGAAAGCGGAGGCGTCTTTGCTCCGATGCAATTTTTGAAAGACAAACGTTATGGCATTGCTTCTGCCGAAGAGAGCGGCACAGTTTTAGCGAAATCTTTGGGTGTGAGTGACGGAGCGAATGCATTGCAAGAGCTACGATCAAAATCTCCTGAAGAGCTGATCGCGGCGTTTGACAAGAGCGGTAGTTCAGCGCGTGGAATTGTAGATGGCTACGTTTTCCCTGAAGAAGTCTATTCAATTTTCGCCAAAGGCAAGCAGAACAAAGTACCTGTCATTGTTGGCTCAAACGCGAATGAAGGAACTTCTTTGATACCTCCGACGATGGTTCCGAAGACGTTGACAGGTTACAAAGCCTATTTGAAAAATCGCTACGGCGAGATGGTAGATAATTTGCTGAAGGCATATCCGGCTGCTTCTGATGCGGAAGTAAGAAATTCTTTTTTAGGCGTATTCCGTGAAGAAATTTTCACCTGGCAAATGCGAACTTGGGCACGGATGGCGGAAAAATCGCAGACCAAAGCGTGGGTATATTTTTTCTCGAAAGTTCCGCCACGTCCTGACCGTGAAATTTACGGCGCTTATCACGCGGCTGAAATTCAGTATGCTTTTAATAACTTGCATCTCTCGCCGCTTGTGAATGATAAATCAGATTTTGATGTAGCGAATGCGATGTCTGATTACTGGGTGAATTTCGCTACGACCGGAAATCCGAATAAGCCGGGCTTGCCTGTGTGGACGAGCTACGATGAAAAGAGTGAACCGTTCATCGAATTCGGAAACCAGATAAAATCCGGCAATCATTTGCTCAAACAGGAGAACGATTTTTTTGAAGCCTGGTTTGCGTCAAAGCGGGCGAATCCATAAGGTACAACAGGCGTCCCCGCCTGTTGCCATTTCGACAGGCGGAACGCCTATCGTACCTGTATTTCTTATGAAAATATCCTGGTTATTATTGCTGATTTCTTTTCTGCTGTTTGCGGCCTGCAATCAGCTTCCAACTACCACTGACAAAGCAAAAAATCTTCACGATTTATTCAAAGAAGATTGGGAATGGCAGTTGAAAGAATTTCCTGAAATGGCTACGCGGCAGGGCGATAATCGCTACAACGACAAGCTGACTGACATTTCAATTGAAGCCATTGAGAAACGTAAAATCCACGATCAGGAAATGCTCACGAAGATTCAGGCGATAGATCGCTCGAAGCTGGTGGGGCAGGATGCAATTTCTTGCGATTTGTTTTTGCGCGATAAGCAGATGGCCATTGAGGGGCATCACTTCAAAGAAGATTTTGCTCCACTCACGCAAATGAATGGGCCGCAAATTGACTTCCCCGGCGTGCTGGAAGATATGCCGCTCAGGACGGTTAAGGATTATGAAAACTATCTGGCGCGGCTCAATGCTTACCCTAAATACATTGAGCAGACGATAGCTTTGATGCAACGCGGCATCACCGAAAAATGGGTCAAGCCGGCGGTTCCGCTGCGGACGGTTCCGGCGCAAATTGAGGGGCAGATTTTTGACGATCCAACGAAAAGCGCAAGCTTCAAACCGTTCACAAAATTCCTCAATGAAATTCCAGAAACTGAACGCACACGCTTAATCGAAGCTGCGAAAAAAGCCATCAATGAATCGTTCACTCCGGCGCTGAAAAAATTGCACGGCTTCGTCAAAGACACTTATTTACCAGCCTGCACGCAGACTATCGCCGTTTCAGAATTGCCTGCTGGCAAAGAATATTATGCGTATGCGGCGAAGCGCGAAACGACTACGAATTTGACGCCGCCGGAAATCCACGCCATCGGCAAACGCGAAGTCGAACGCATCCGCAAAGAAATGGATGCCGTCATTCAGCAGGCAGGGTTCAAAGGTTCGTTTCAGGAATTTCTGACTTTCCTGCGCACTGATCCGCGTTTTTATTTCACCAAGCCGGAAGATTTATTGAGCGCAACAGCTTTGATTGCGAAGCGGGCTGATGCTGAATTGCCGAAGTTGTTTGCCGAATTGCCGCGCAATACTTACGGCATCAAAGCCTTTGCGGATTACGAAGCGCCTGCGCAAACTACGGGGCAGTATCGTTTAGGCGCGAGCGATGGTTCACGCTCCGGTTATTACATGGTCAACACGTATCGTTTGGACATGCGCCCGAAATACGAAATGGAAGCGTTGTCGTTGCACGAATCCGTGCCGGGGCATCATCTGCAAATTGCGCGTGCACAGGAGCTGAAAGACCTGCCTGAATTTCGCCGCAACGGAGGCTATACCGCATTTATCGAAGGCTGGGGATTGTATTCCGAAAGCCTGGGCGCAGAGATGGGATTTTACACCGATCCATATGCAAAGTTCGGACAACTGACATACGAAATGTGGCGCGCCTGTCGCCTTGTCGTAGACACGGGAATGCACACGATGGGTTGGACACGCGAGCAGGCAATTAATTTCATGAAGGAAAATACGGCGAAGAGCGAACAGGACATCATCGTCGAAATTGATCGCTACATCGTCTGGCCGGGACAAGCGTTGGCATACAAAATCGGCGAATTGAAAATCAAAGAATTACGCGCCAAAGCCAAACAGGAATTAGGCGAAAAATTCGATGTGCGAAAATTTCATAATGCTGTGCTGGATAATGGACCGTTGCCGTTGGAAATTTTGGAGAAGAGAATTAATGAATGGATTGTGGCGCAGAAAAAATAATGTAGTGTAAACTTTTAGTTTGCGCTGTGTGACAAGAGCTGCTTGAGGGACAATCAAGCTAGCTGATTCGCTTGCTACCGCGTTTTCTGAAGCTCTGGAATTATTTCAAAAATACGCAAAATTTCAAACCGTCTCTGCTGGCAAAGAATTATTCAGGCAGGGAGATGAAATTTATGATGTTTTTTTAATCGAAAATGGTTTCGCTAAATTAATGCGCCTGGGTGAAGAGGGGAACGAAAGAATAATGGCTTGGCGTAAGCATGGACAGTTACCTGGTACGATCTCACTGCTTTCGCAAGCGGAAGCACCAGTAAACTGTAACCTGTTTAGTTGATTATCAACTGCTTCGTCTATCGGCTCTTTGCTTCTTACAACTCATAGAGGTAGACATCTTGTTTAATTGACACTTGTTGCGCGAAATTAGTCAGCAACGCAATCAATACCTAGTTCGTCAAGCGGAGTTGACAACTGTCTCGGCGCTTACAAATTTAGCGCGTGTGATGCTCGAATCCTATAATGACGATCTTCAGTGCAAAAGAACTCGCGTTCTCTTTCCTTTTTCGGACAAAGACCTTGCTTCGTACTTAACGATCACGCCTGAATATCTAAGCCGCCTTTATCGTGGCTTAGTAAAGGAAGGCATCATTCATCGTCATGGTGGCGCAAATTTTGTGCTTGATAAAAAGCGTTTATGGCAAGAAGCAAAAGGGGAAAGAGGGGTATGGAAGCTTAGCTAGCGCGATGATTACCGTATATCAAAAGACTTGATGTAGTTTAAGTTTGAACTTGATTTATAACAAGTCTATTGATGCAGGATCGGATTTTTCTGTTGATGGAAATGGGTACTTACATGGCTGCTCCGTAACTGAAGACACTTATAGTAGCTATGGTCATCACTATAAAGCAACCAGTACACTATCAAGCCCGCATGGAAGAGTCGTATCCGCAAGTACAAGCTGGAATAGTAGTTATGCTTGCGCCTATGTTTCGCTAGACGTAACTTTAAGCGATGTGGGAGATTATACTGTATCAGGATTTCATGAGGGGTAATATCCTTGGGGACATTACTATACAGCAGGAAATACTACAGCGACTGCGGCAGCAGGTAGCTCACAGTCTTCGTATATAGAGACGGCTTGTAAACTAGATAGAAGCAGTTGTACCTATGAGATAATCTCCCCTTGTGATGTAAAATGTAAACTGTCTGGGCCACAGGAGCGCTCATTTGATGATGACTATTTTCTAAGAATACAAGGTTGGGTGACTATTGCTGGTTTTACGATATGTTTGCCTTTAGCTGAAGAAATACATGGAATTGGCACACCCCCAGCCTGTAATAGTTATCAACGTAATCAATTGATTATTTTTATTTCGAGGATGTAGTTAACTTCATTAAGCCTTTTCAATTTTAACTTTTGAAATTGCGAAAAGCTGATTATAGCCTCTTAGTGGCTTGGGTAATTTTTTAACTTGCAATTCCCAAGCTGCACATAGTTTACAAAATTAAAGGAGCGAAAAACTCTATGCAAAAAAAGAAAATATTGATTTTGGGTTATAGCCTTTTGCTAGCTCTGCCCTCGTGCGGTTTCCTTCATGGTTACAATAGAAGTGTGCTCCAGGCAAAAGAAACAGTTCTTCGAGAAGACTTGAAAATATTAAGAGAGGCTATTGGGAGATTTACCCAAGAAACACAACGCCGCCCACAATCTCTTAAGGAACTGGTTGATGCCGGTTATGTGAAGGCAATCCCTGAAGACCCCTTTACTCAATCAGCCAATACATGGCAGATCGAAATTTCTAAAACTCCTCCTCAAAAAGAAATGGCATTTATCGGAAATGAGGTTTATTGGAGAAATATGGATCCAACCGAAATGACACAAGATCCGAAGAGGATTGCAATTATTGCCAGGCGATTTTAGGTGACATAAAGCGCATGAAATCACACTTCAGCCTTTGACACGCTCAATCTCAGCGCCGCCTGCACACAACTTTTCTTCAATTTTTTGTAGGTGCGGTCAAGTCAGGTTTCTACCAACTGAAAGTTTACGCTACAGCGAGCAGGTGCTGGACAATTCTCGCACTCGCTTTACCGTCACCATACGGATTTACGGCTTGCGACATTTTTTCGTAGGCAGTTTTGTTCTCCAACAGAATCATTGTTTCCTGCACGATTTTTTCTTTGTCTGTGCCGACGAGTTTTACTGTGCCTGCCGTGACGCCTTCGGGTCGTTCGGTGACTTCGCGCAAGACCAGTACGGGTTTGCCAAGCCCCGGCGCTTCTTCCTGAATCCCGCCGGAATCGGTGATGACCAAATATGACTGCTTCAGTAATTGCACGAGAGGTAAATATTCCAGCGGCTCCAGCAGCGTAATATTCGTAATTTTTCCCAGCAATTCGCGCACAACCGTTTGCACGTGCGGGTTAAGGTGAACGGGATAGACGATGTGAACATCAGGGCGACGCTCCGCAATTTCGCGCAGGGCTGCACAAATATTATGCAATGGCGCACCATGATTTTCGCGGCGATGAGCGGTGCCCAGGATAATTTTTTTGTCGCGTGGAACGGCGGCGAGCGGCGAGGTTTCCCAGGCGTAAGGTTTTTCGGCAACCTGTAACAACGCATCAATTACGGTATTGCCGGTGACAATAATCTGCGTTTCGTTCACACCTTCGCGCAGGAGATTTTGTTGGGAAATTTCTGTGGGCGCAAAATGTAAATCGCTAATACTTGTAGCGATTTTGCGATTAATTTCTTCAGGAAATGGCTGGTATTTGTCGAAAGAGCGTAAACCCGCTTCGACGTGACCGACTTTAATTTTGTGATAAAAGGCAGCGAGCGCGGCAACCATTGCGGTAGTTGTGTCGCCCTGCACCAAAACCCAGTCCGGTTTTTCTATTTGCAGGACTTTATCAAGCTTCGTCAACGCGTGCGCGGTAATCGTCGCCAGCGTTTGATTCGGTTGCATAATGTCTAAATCGTAATCGGGCTGTAGCGCAAAAAGTGCCAAAACCTGATCCAGCATTTTGCGGTGTTGGGCGGTGACACAAACTAAGGAAGTGAGTTTTTCCTGATGTTTATTTAATTCTGCAATGACCGGAGCCAGCTTGATCGCTTCGGGACGCGTACCAAAAACAGAGAGAATTTTCATAATGACGCTTGCAACCTAAAACCGTAAGCTTTACACTTCCAGCCGTTCTGCCGGGGTGGCGGAATTGGTAGACGCAACGGACTTATTAATTTGAGCACCGGGAGCGAAATCTCCCGTGTGAATGGAGTCAAATTCGGTGAACCCTTTTATCTGGCAACACCGAGCTAAGTTTGGAGTAACAGCTCCAAAAAAGTGTAGAGACTAGACGGCTCCCATCTGACTGCTGCATAAACGGTAAAAGGTGAAGGTATAGTCCAGACCACAAACTGGCAACTGTCAGGCGGCGAAAGTCGAAGTGGTAAGAAAATCCGTTGGAGCTTGTCTCCGTGCGGGTTCGATTCCCGCCCTCGGCACCAAATTCCAAAATCAAAGCCTTGAAAAGTTGCACAACTCTTCAAGGCTTTGATTTTTTAGCAGACATTTTTTCTGTAGTTTACTTTGGCTTTTGCTCTTCAACCTCTCCGCCTGCATCTTTCCAGGCATTCAGCCCACCTAACAACGCGCTCACATTTGTATAACCAGCTTTCATCAAAATAGCAGCCGAACCGGCGCTTGTATGTTCGCTTGGTCAGGTACAATAAAAAATGAGCTTTTTATCTTTGGGCAGCTTTGGGTTTTTCCCGTCCTGGAAATCCTTATACGGAATATTCAAAGCGCCTTTGATGTGCATCGTGACGAAACTTGATTCATCACGAGTATCAATTATCACCGCCTCCTTTGCCTGCCTGGCCTTGATTGCATCCTCAGCTTTAATACGCGGCACGTTATCGTCCTGAGTGACGGGTGCGGGGCTGGACAAATCGCTCTGTGTCAGCGCAGCCGTCGCCGCCTGATCCTTGGCAGCGACAGTTTGTGAGGAGCCAGCACAGCCGACAGTCCAAAGCAGGAAAGTTGCCAGCAGGCTTCCGTAAATGAAAATGACCATTTTTCTCATCATAATTCTCAATCCTTTGTGGCGTTCTCGTATGTAAACGAGTAAGTTTTTATTTTTGCATTCAGCAGAAGCATAGTCTAGCGCAAATGTGACAAAAACATAACTTGAATTTTCACTTCGGCTCAGCCAGAATCATTAGTTGATTGCGAGCAACCCGAAAGCCTATTGATGAATCAGATTTCTTTTCCCCATTAGAAGGTCTGAACCAGGTGGCTGAGCGGAGTTTGAAAATGATGAAGATAAAAAATAAAATAAAAACTACTACCACCATAATATTTTTCCTGAGTGTGATCTTCCTGTGGACAGGTATGCGTCTTTGGGCGCAAACAGGCAGCTCCTCTCCATCGCCTGATCCTTCGCTCACGAAGCCAAAACAGCAAATCTCTTATCTCAAAGAGGGAGCGTTATGGTTGATGAAAGAAGATGGCACGGAAAATCGGCAAATTGTCCCGGCCCCGGAAGAATCCAGTGTGGCCAATCAAATCTGGGCTAAAGATGGGAAGAAGATTTATTTCAATATTGGCCTGAATGTTTATGCCTATGTTTTGCAGGAGCAAAAAGTCGAAACGTTGGGCGTAGTACAATTACCAGAAGGAATTTCCATTGATCGGGTAGAGTTGGGAAATGATAATAAAACGCTGCTCTTCCAGACAATTGATAGCAGCGATGTCATGAGTTCCGTATCGAGGGTTTATGCACTGTCAGTAACGACGCCTGAAACCCGTGAACTCAGCGTGGACGAATATCACGCCCTGGCTCCGGCCCAATCCACCATTGTTAGAAATGCAGGTGAGTTGTCAGTTTCGCCCGATGGTCGTTTTGTGTTGTTTGCGGAAGCGAATGAAAAAGATATTCAGCTTTTTATTTCCGACATCGAAACCGGCAACCGCCACCAGATTACAGACCTTAGCTCAATTAGTGATTTTGAACCTGCCGCCATGCCGGATGGTGGACGCCGCATTATTGAAGCCACCTGGTCACCTGATGGTCATCACGTAGTTTTTGTTCCGGCGCAATCCTGTTCTGAGGGCGGTTTATGCGCAGGAAAAATGTATCTGGTGGACACCTGGGGTGGAGCGCAGTTGCAACTTGCATTAGAAATGACTGCGAATCTGGCGCAGGAATGGAATCACGAAAAGAATTTGCTGGTTTATGATGATGGCGGCAAAATTTTAATTTCGGATCCGCTGGGACAGGTGAAGCAACTGGCAGAAGGAAATCTGCCAAAGTGGCAACCTGCGGTTTAAGAAAATAGCTGGCAAAATCAAACCGGTGAGTTTCCTCTTTAGCCTAATTGCTTAATTTGGGCATCGCCAGTTTGTTGCGCTCAAAAGCAATCGCGGCTCCGGTGTTGCCTTCGGAGTGATGCACAGTTTCCGTTCTGACGACTTTTCCGCGAAAATAAGTCGCTACCCCTTTGTACGGATCGTTACTTTCCAAAATTACAATCAACTCAATCGGTTGATCTATAATCAATAAATCGTCGGTCAGCACATAAGCGCCGCCGCCGCTCAGGTTCCATAAGCGGGCATCACGTTCAATGATTCCGCCCAGTGAATCTTTCCAGCGGATTTTCGCCGGAATGTCCAACTGGACACGATTTTCGCCTCTTCTCTCAATTGCTTCAATGGTCATATTAGGATGATTAGTATTTTGATAACGCAGGGGAAAAATGAGTTGACCTTTTTTAGGGGCGTGTATTTTCTGTGGGGCGGCATAGTAACTAACTGAAAATTGTTAAAAATGCAACTACTCTCTGAATAACTTTGCATTACTTTTCAGATTCGTGCGGTATAAATCAGAATTTATGCTAGTATTGCCTGACCAGTTGCTTAAATTTTTCTGCTCTGACCTTGCCCTAAATTGATTGGTAAATAGCCGAACTAAAATCTGTCGGCAATACGATTTTTGCGGGGGTGATCATGCTTAGGACAGTTTTTTCCCGTTCCGTATTTTGCGTTTTACTCTGGTTGTGTGTCGTAGTATCTGCACAGCAAAAGCAACCCGATAAACCAGCACCTAAACCACCAGAACAACAACCTGTGGCCAAACCTGTGCCACAAGCTGAAAAGAAAGAAGAATTTCAGCAGCCCGGGCAGCAGTCGCAGGGGCGTATCGACAAAATACGCACTGAAGTAGTAACGATGTCCGTAACCGTGACTGATCCATACAATCGTCTGGTCACGGGACTGGATCGCCAGCATTTTGAAGTGTTCGAAGATAAAGTGAAACAAGGCATCGAATTCTTCAAAGACGAGGATGTTCCGGTTAGTGTTGGTATTATTTTTGATGTTTCCGGTAGTATGAAAGGCAAGCTCGACCGTGCCCGCGAAGCGCTCAAGGCCTTCATTCAAACCTGCCACGATCAGGATGATTTTTTTCTCGTGGGATTCAACCAGCGTGCCAACCTCATCGCCGAATTTACTGATGGTGATTCCCTGACGAACAAGCTCACCTTAATTAACCCGACAGGACAAACCGCGCTTTACGATGCAGCGTTTTTGGGGATCGAAAAGGTCAAACAAGGTCGCCACAATAAGCGGGCCATTCTCCTGATTTCTGACGGACAGGATAATTCTTCGCGTTATACTTACGGCGAATTGCGCAAATTACTGAAGGAAGCCAACGTCCAGATTTACAGTATTGGAATTGTTGAGATGGGCGGCGGCGCAGGCAGTTCGCTTGATATGCAGGGGCAGGGTATTCTGGAAGAAGTTTCGCAAACAACAGGTGGCAAAGCATTCTTTCCCCGTTCGGCAGCTGAATTAGAAGACGCAACCACACGGATTGCGCTGGAACTAAGGCATCAATATAGCATTGGCTATATCCCAACCAATGAAAACCGCGATGGGAAGTGGCGTAAAATTAGTGTCAAAGTGAATCCGCCACGCGGCTTGCCAAAATTAAACGTCAGGTCAAAAGAAGGCTATTACGCGATTCCTTAAGGCAATCTGGCAAATCCCGATGGCGCAGGATTTGCCAAGTCAGTCACCTATTCATAATGTCTTTCCCAATCAGTCAGCCCTAAAAGTTTAAGCGTGTGTGCCGTTGCGTATCCAGTGACATCAATTTTGTGGTCTTCCTGAAATTTCCTCATCCCATTGAGAGTCTGATCATCATAAATCCCTGTCGTTGCTCCTAAATAATATCCCTTCCGTGCTAAGGCTTCCTGAATTTGAGAAATCCGCTCTGCATCCATTTTCTTCAAATCCATTCTTTTGTTAGAAACATTGGGAATGTTGGAAAACTGTAGCGATTTAACTTCCTGACGATATAGCTCGTCCAATTTACGGGCTTCCAGGGAATTGTCTTC